>NZ_JAHIDY010000015.1:0-133671 GCF_018732265.1 Pseudomonas sp. TAE6080 | reverse complement strand
GCGCCGGAAGTGGGGCGAATTATAGACAGATATAAATCGCCGTCAACCGTTAATTCCAGGTTTATTCGGATTTAAGCGTAATACGCGCAAATGCCTTCTTGCCGGCCTGGCAAACGTGGGTCGCACCCAGTTCGTATATAAAGGTGCGATCGACAACCTCACCATCTATACGCACACCGCCAGACCCCAGAAGGTCGCGCGCCACTGCCGAGTTCTTCACCAGGCCCGCCTTATTAAGGACGGCAGCAATCGGCATCGCCTCGGCAGCATTCAATTCAATCTCCGGCAGATCATCCGGCAACTCGCCATCCTTCATGCGATTGCCCGCAGCACGGTGAGCGCTGGCCGCAGCCTCTTCACCATGGAAGCGCGCAACAATCTCTTCCGCCAGCTTGATCTTGACGTCCCGCGGATTCGCACCCGCCTCTACGTCAGCACGCAATGCGTTGATCTCATCCATCGAGCGGAAACTCAACAGCTCGAAGTAACGCCACATCAACGCATCAGGAATAGAAACCAGCTTGCCGTACATCACGCCCGGCGCTTCCTGGATACCGACATAGTTACCCAAGGACTTGGACATCTTCTTGACGCCATCCAACCCTTCCAGCAAAGGCATGGTCAGAATGCATTGAGCCTCTTGCCCATACGCACGCTGCAACTCACGCCCCATTAGCAGGTTGAACTTCTGGTCGGTACCGCCCAATTCGACATCGGCACGCAGCGCCACCGAGTCATACCCTTGAACCAGCGGGTACAGGAACTCATGAATGGCGATAGGCTGATTGGTGGAGTAGCGCTTATCGAAGTCATCGCGCTCAAGCATGCGCGCAACAGTGTACTGGGACGTCAGGCGAATAAAGTCCGCCGGCCCCATCTGATCCATCCACGTGGAGTTGAATGCCACTTCGGTCTTGGCCGGATCGAGAATCTTGAAGACCTGGGTCTTGTAGGTCTCGGCGTTATCGAGAACCTGCTCACGGGTCAGCGGCGGGCGCGTAGCACTCTTGCCGCTCGGATCGCCGATCATCCCGGTGAAGTCACCTATAAGGAAGATCACCTGATGCCCCAGTTCCTGGAACTGGCGCAGCTTATTAATAAGCACCGTGTGACCCAGATGCAGATCCGGCGCCGTCGGATCAAAGCCAGCCTTAATACGCAGGGGTTGGCCACGCTTGAGCTTTTCGATCAGCTCGGCCTCGACCAACAGTTCTTCCGCACCACGTTTGATCAGCGCTAGCTGCTCTTCAACCGACTTCATAACAGACCCGCAAGGCTCAGATTCAAAGGGAACCAACCATACAAGATCAGGGACTAATTACAAGTTTTGCCCTGCAAACGGACACCATTCGGCGAGCCCGGCATTCGCAAGCTTGCGCAACAGATGATTTGGTTATATTTTATACAGTTATTTCATCTTCATCATGTCATTCATCTTTTCCATTTCATCTTTTCAAAGTCAAATTACCTATGACCACTGAACCGTCTAAAGCGCCGCCGCTTTACCCGAAGACCCACCTGCTCGCCGCAAGTGGTATCGCCGCCCTTCTCAGCCTGGCACTCCTGGTATTCCCTTCCAGTGACGTAGAAGCCAAACGAACAACTCTGAGTCTTGACTTGGAGAGCCCGATTGAACAACTGACACAAGATCAAGACGCTTCTGACGCGCAACAAGCCACAACCGCAAGCGTCGAATCTCCCTTTGCACAGATTGAAGACAGTGCGGACGAGACCAAGGAGACCGCCCAGGCAGCACCTGTACCCCTGGTAGCGAAAGGCCCGGAGCACCGCGAAGTGATCGTGGCCAAAGGTGACACGCTGTCGACGCTGTTCGAGAAGGTCGGCCTTCCCGCCACGACCGTTAGCGACGTACTGGCCAGCGACAAGCAAGCCAAGCAATTCACCCAGCTCAAGCGTGGCCAGAAGCTTGAGTTCGAGCTGACCCCGGAAGGTCAACTGACCACCCTGCACACCAAACTCAACGACCTCGAAAGCATCACCCTGACCAAAGGCGCCAAGGGCTTTGCCTTCAATCGTGTGACCACCAAGCCGGTGATGCGCTCTGCCTATATTCATGGCGTGATCAACAGCTCGCTGTCTCAGTCGGCGGCACGCGCAGGCCTGTCCCACAGCATGACCATGGACATGGCCAGCGTATTTGGCTACGACATCGACTTCGCTCAGGATATTCGCCAGGGTGACGAATTCGACGTGATCTACGAACAAAAGGTGGCCAACGGCAAGGTCGTCGGCACCGGCAATATCCTGTCGGCGCGCTTTACCAACCGTGGCAAGACCTACACCGCCGTGCGCTACACCAACAAACAAGGCAACAGCAGCTACTACACCGCCGATGGCAATAGCATGCGCAAGGCCTTCATCCGTACTCCTGTTGACTTCGCCCGTATTAGCTCGCGTTTCTCCATGGGCCGCAAGCATCCAATTCTGAACAAAATCCGCGCACACAAAGGCGTGGACTATGCCGCACCGCGCGGCACACCTATCAAGGCTGCCGGCGATGGCAAGGTGCTGCTGGCCGGGCGCCGCGGTGGTTACGGCAATACTGTGATCATCCAGCACGGCAACAGCTACCGGACGCTTTACGGCCACATGCAAGGCTTTGCCAAAGGCGTGAAAACCGGCGGCAACGTCAAGCAAGGCCAGGTGATTGGCTATATCGGCACCACCGGCCTGTCCACCGGCCCGCACCTGCACTATGAATTCCAGGTCAACGGCGTGCACGTCGACCCGCTGGGCCAGAAGCTGCCAATGGCCGACCCGATCGCCAAGGCCGAGCGCGCGCGCTTCCTTCAGCAAAGCCAACCGCTGATGGCACGCATGGACCAGGAACGCGCCACCATGCTGGCTTCGGCGAAGCGTTAAGCGATGGCGCTCTATATAGGTGTGATGTCCGGGACCAGCCTCGACGGCCTGGACATTGCGCTGATCGAGCAGGACACGGCGGTCAAACTGATCGCCACACATTACATTCCCATGCCTGAAACCCTGCGTGCGGAGCTGCTGGGCCTTTGCGCCAGCGGCCCGGACGAGATTGCCCGCTCGGCGATTGCCCAGCAAAACTGGGTAACACTCGCCGCCCAAGGCATTCATGCCTTGCTGGAGCAACAGCAGCTCACTCACCACGACATCCGCGCGATTGGCAGCCATGGGCAAACCATTCGCCATGAACCTGCCCGTGGTTTTACTGTGCAGATTGGCAACCCTGCACTACTGACCGAACTGACCGGGATAACCGTCGTCAGTGACTTTCGTAGCCGCGATGTGGCCGCCGGTGGCCAGGGCGCGCCCCTGGTGCCTGCCTTTCACGAAGCATTGTTCGGCGAGGCCAGTGGCAACCGGGCAGTACTTAATGTCGGCGGCTTCAGCAACTTGAGCCTGATCGAGACCGGCAAACCGGTCGCGGGCTTTGACTGCGGCCCAGGCAATGTCCTGCTGGATGCCTGGATTCATCAGCAACAGGGCGTAACTTTTGACCGCGACGGCCAATGGGCCGCTGCAGGCAAGGTCGAGCCACTGCTGCTCAACGCCCTGCTCAGCGACCCTTTCTTCCTGACCCAGGGCCCGAAAAGCACTGGGCGCGAAGTCTTCAACCTGCCCTGGCTTCATCAGCATCTCGGCCAACTGCCAACCTTCAATGCGCAGGATATCCAGGCCACGCTACTGGAGCTGACAGCGCAGACCATCGTCGAATCGCTGAAAGCCGCACAGCCGCAAACCGAAACCCTGCTGGTGTGTGGCGGCGGCGCTCATAACACGACACTGATGAACCGCCTCGCAGCCATGCTACCCGCCACCCGCGTCAGCAGTACCGCCACCCATGGCGTAGACCCCGACTGGGTTGAGGCCATGGCCTTCGCCTGGCTGGCCCATTGCTGCCTTGAAGGTATCGCCGCCAACCGCCCAAGCGTGACAGGCGCCCGCGGCCTTCGCGTACTTGGTGCGATCTACCCCGCCTGAAACGCAGATAGCAAAACGCCGCTTGACCCCATAAGAGTCAAGCGGCGTTTTGCCTAGACGCTATCGATCAGATCGAGAACGACGAACCGCAACCACAGGTCGTGGTGGCATTCGGGTTCTTGATCACAAAGCGCGAGCCTTCCAAACCTTCCTGGTAATCCACCTCGGCACCTGCCAAGTACTGGAAGCTCATCGGATCCACGACCAGGCTTACGCCCTCGCGCTCGACGATGGTGTCGTCATCGGCCACATCTTCATCGAAGGTAAAGCCGTACTGAAACCCTGAACAACCGCCGCCCGTAACGAATACGCGCAGCTTCAAGCGATCATTACCCTCTTCATCGACCAGGCTCTTCACCTTGTGCGCAGCACCGTGGGTGAATTGCAAAGCCGTGGGGGTGAAGGATTCAACGCTCATGCTGATAATCTCCCGGCGTAGCGCCGCCATATGCGTGATGGCGGCCATTATCCGCTTCTCCTAGAAAAGCGGTCAACTATTATGGGAGCAGCGGCAAGCTTCAAGTTGTTAGCTCCAAGCTTGCGGCTTACAACTTGAAACTTGTAGCTGCCTTTAAGGCAGCATGCCGGCATGGGACAAGCCGAGCTTCTCATCGAGGCCGAACAAGATGTTCAAGTTCTGTACCGCCTGGCCTGACGCGCCCTTGACCAGGTTATCAATGACCGACAACACCACCACCAGGTCGCCATCCTGCGGACGATGCACGGCAATCCGGCACACGTTGGCGCCGCGCACACTGCGGGTTTCCGGATGACTGCCAGCCGGCATCACATCGACGAACGGCTCATTGGCGTAACGTTTTTCAAACAATGCCTGCAAATCCACCGAGCGGTCCGTGACGGTTGCATAGAGTGTCGAGTGAATCCCACGGATCATCGGGGTCAGGTGCGGCACGAACGTCAGTCCGACCTCACTGCCGGCCGCCCGACGCAGGCCCTGGCGAATTTCCGGCAGGTGGCGATGCCCTTTAACGGCATACGCCTTCATGCTTTCCGAGGTCTCGGAGTACAAGGAGCCTACGGCCGCACCACGACCAGCGCCGCTGACGCCCGATTTGCAGTCGGCAATCAGGCGCGAGGCATCTGCCAGGCCGGCTTCGAGCAGCGGCAGGAAGCCCAACTGGGTAGCCGTCGGATAGCAACCTGGAACGGCAATCAGGCGCGCCTGCCTGATCTGCTCGCGATTGACCTCAGGCAAACCGTACACCGCCTCTTCAAGCAGCTCTGGAGCACCATGGGGCTGGCCATACCACTTGGCCCACTCATCGGCATCCTGCAGGCGGAAGTCCGCCGAGAGATCAATGACCTTGGTCCCGGCGGCCAGCAACTCGCCCGCCAACGCATGGGCAACGCCGTGGGGAGTGGCGAAGAACACCACATCGCAGGCGCCCAGGGTCTTGATGTCTGGCACGCTGAATGCCAGGCCATCGTAATGACCGCGCAGGTTGGGGTACATATCGGCAACGGCCAGGCCGGCCTCGGATCGGGAGGTGATGACCACCACCTCTGCCTGCGGATGCTGAGCCAACAGACGCAGCAATTCGACACCGGTGTAACCCGTGCCGCCGACGATACCGACCTTGACCATAAACCTGCCCTCAACGAACCACTGGAAAGCCGTCGATAATAGGGGCCGTATCGTTCTGCGACAACCGTCAAGGTGACGCGTGGGCGCTCTAACCTCTACTATCTCCAGTTACCGTGAACCTGGGAATAACTAAAAATGCTTTATCTATGGCTCAAAGCTTTTCATATCGTCAGCATTGTCTGCTGGTTTGCCGGGCTTTTTTACCTGCCGCGCCTGTTCGTCTACCACGCACAAAGCCAGGATGCTGTCAGCCAGGAACGCTTCAGTATCATGGAGCGCAAGCTGTACAAGGGCATCATGCTGCCGGCGATGATCGCTACGCTGGTATTCGGCATCTGGCTGATCAGCCTTAACCCGAGCGTTTTCAGCCAGGGTGGCTGGATGCACGCCAAGCTGACCCTGGTGGTGATCCTGATCGGCTACCACCATATGTGCGGCGCCCAGGTAAAACGTTTTGCCCGTGGCGAAAACACCCGCAGCCATGTCTTTTATCGCTGGTTCAATGAAGTGCCAGTTCTGATATTGCTGGCTATTGTAATTTTGGTCGTCGTAAAGCCGTTCTAACTCTAATCAGCCGCACTTAATCCGGGGTACTTCCAATGTCGCTGCCCGCTCTGCTTGAACAACGCCTGCGCCTGCCTGTAGTGGCTGCGCCGATGTTCCTGATTTCCAACCCGCAACTGGTCCTGGCGTGCTGCCGCAATGGCGTGGTCGGGAGCTTCCCGGCACTCAACCAACGCGAAAGCAGCGGTTTCAAGGCCTGGCTGGAAGAAATCGAAGCGGGCCTGGCGCTGCTGGACAACCCCGCGCCCTACGCGGTCAACCTCATTGTGCACAACAGCAACCCGCGCCTTGAGGCTGACCTGGCGATCTGCGTCGAGCACAAGGTGCCGATCGTCATCACCAGCCTGGGGGCGGTCAAGGAGCTGGTAGACGCGGTACACAGTTACGGTGGCCTGGTGTTCCACGACGTCACCACCCGACGCCATGCCGAAAAAGCCGCCGAGGCCGGGGTCGACGGGTTGATCGCCGTAGCCGCAGGGGCTGGTGGCCACGCGGGCACCTGGAGTCCATTCTCGCTGATCGCCGAAATCCGCCAGTTCTTCGACAAGACCCTGCTGCTGGCCGGCTGCCTGAACCATGGGCACGAGATCCTCGCCGCGCAATTGCTCGGTGCCGATCTGGCCTATTTCGGCACGCGATTTATCGGCACCACTGAAAGCCACGCCCCCGATGCCTACAAAGAGATGCTGCTCACATCCCGCGCAGCCGATATCGTGCACACTCCGGCGGTGTCCGGCGTACCCGCGAGCTTTATGCGCCAGAGCCTGGAAAACGCCGGTTTCGACCTCGCCGCCCTGCAAGGCAAAGGTGAAGTCAACTTCGGCTCCAAGCTCAAGCCTCTGAGCGACGAGGCAAAGGCCTGGAAGACTGTATGGTCCGCCGGCCAGGGCGTCGGTGAAATTGACGACTTGCCCAGCGTCGATGAACTGGTTGCCCGCCTCGATGCCGAATACCGCAAGGCGCGTGAGCAAGCGGTACAATTGCGCTGGCCACGCTGACCCACCCGCCAGGCCTGCCGATTGAAGCAGGCCGGCATTACTCCCCCTGAAAAGTGACAAGGATGCCCGCATGAGCGACAACCGTTTCAAGATTGTGTTTGATGGAGCCCTGCTCCCGGGTGTCGAAAGCACCACCGCCAAGCTGAACCTGGCCGACTTGTTCAAAAGCGAAGTCGAGGCAATCGAAAAGCTCTTCACCGGACGCCCGGTCGCCCTGAAGCGTGACTTGTCTCGCCCCGATGCCGAAACCTACCTGGCCGCGCTGAAAAACGCCGGGGTTGATGCACGTATCGAAGCCGAACAGCCCGTGGCCTTCAACCTGGCTGAAACCCACGAGACCGATTCCGGCGCCTCTGACTTTTCGCGCCCGGCCGCGTCGCCGTATGCACCGCCGCGCGCAGCCGTGGGGGATAACCTTCCTGAGTTTTCCACCCTGAAGGTCTTCACCATCAACGGGCGGATAGGTCGCCTGCGCTTCCTCGCCTGGACGCTGGTATTGAGTATGGTTTTGTCGGCCATCGTTGGCGCCCTGTTCACGGTCGGCCTGGGTGTCGCGGCCGTCTCCCCCACTGCGGCAATCATCATTGGCTCACTGCTCGGTATCGCCCTGTTCGTGGCTTCTGTGTGGATCAGTGTCCAGATCACCGTGCAACGCCTGCATGACCTGGGCTGGTCCGGGTGGCTATGGTTCCTGAACCTGGTGCCGATCGTAGGCAGCATTTTCCCGATCCTGCTGATCGTGCTGCCAGGCAATGCGGGCGCCAACCAATATGGTGCGCCACCGCCACGCAACTCCACCGCAGTGAAAGTCCTGGCCACTCTGTGGCTGGCAGTCATCCCGCTGATATTCGCCGCCGCAGTGATGCTGGGCATGAGTGGCTATCTGGACCAACTGGAAAGCAGCGTGGACAGCGGCTACGAAAGCAGCACCATGACCACCGACGAAGATGCTGACCAGAGCGTCATCGCCGGTGAAGAAGACGCGCAAAGTGCTGACGATGCGGCCGAACCTGTAGACTCTCCAGAAGAATGAAGAAACGCCCCACGCCTGTGACGCATCTGTCGCAGGCTCGGTGGCGTTGCGATGGAGAAACGCATGACCCGTTACGCTCTGATCACCGGTGCCTCCAGCGGCATCGGCCTGGCCTTGGCCGAAGCACTGGCCCGTCGCGGCCGCAGCTTGATTCTGGTGGCCCGCCAGCGTGATCAGTTGGAAAGCATTGCCATTGAACTGACCCAACGCTTTGGCGTCGAGGTGCTGTTCCGCGCTTGCGACCTGGGCGAGCCATTGCGGCTTTCCGGGTTCCTGCTGGAACTTGAAGAGGGTGAGCGACAGATCGACTTGCTGGTCAACTGCGCAGGCATGGGCACCAGCGGCCCGTTTCTCGCCCAGGACTGGATGACCGAGCAGGACCTGATCGAAGTCAACATCCTGGCCCTCACTCGCCTGTGCCATGCACTGGGTAATTCCATGGCCCTGCAGGGTGGCGGGCAGATTCTCAACGTCGCGTCGGTCGCGGCCTTCCAGCCGGGACCATGGATGAGCACCTATTACGCCAGCAAGGCCTATGTGCTGCACTTCTCCGAAGGCCTGCGCGAAGAGCTGAGGAGCTGCGGCATCACGGTTTCAGTGCTTTGCCCAGGCCCGACACGCACCGCTTTCTTCGGCACCGCACAAATGGACACCGCCAAGCTGGAACGCCAGCAACTGATGAGCCCGGAAGAAGTGGCGCTGCACACCGTGCGTGCCCTGGCAAAGAACAAAGCGATCATTATTCCCGGTCGCCGTAACCGCTGGCTGGCGTTCAGCCCGCGCTTGAGCCCGCGCTGGTTGACCCGCAAGATTGCCGGCGCCATCAACAAGGCCTATTGCCCACGCTGACCGGCTGAGTACACTCACCCTGCACTTTCATAATGGAGAAACAGCTGTGGATACTCTGTTCACCAAGATCATCAACAGAGAAATACCCGCGAGGATTATCTACGAAGATGACCAGGTCCTGGCCTTCCACGATATTGCGCCAATGGCCCCCGTGCATTTCCTGGTGATTCCGAAAAAACCGATCCGCACCCTCAACGACCTCACGGAAGAAGACAAGGGCCTGGCCGGGCATATCCTGTTCACTGCCCAGCGCCTGGCGGTGGAACAAGGCTGTGAAAAAGGTTTTCGCGTGGTGATGAACTGCAATGAGGATGGCGGCCAGACCGTCTATCACATTCATATGCATGTACTGGGTCAGCGCCAGATGAACTGGCCACCGGGCTGAAACCCTATTGTAGGTGCCGGCTTGCCGGCCCCTACAAGAAGCATGACCCAGCGCAAACGCACGCCCCTCTCTTGCGGTAAACTGGCCGCCGAGATTTTTTCCGGAGGTCAGCATGACTACCCAACGTCACTACTCGCCGATTGACCGACTGTTGCTGCAAGCCGACACCGCCATGCGCACACTGCTGCCGTTCAGCGGCCAACCGTATCGCCCGTCACCTGCCATCGTGCAACCCGAAGCACAAATGAGCGAGACGGATACCCGTCATGTCGCCGGCCTGATGCGTATCAACCATACCGGCGAAGTCTGCGCCCAGGCGCTGTACCAGGGCCAGGCCCTGACCGCCAAGCTGCCGCAGGTACGCGCAGCCATGGAGCATGCGGCCGAGGAAGAAATCGACCACTTGGCCTGGTGTGAACAGCGCATCCGCCAGTTGGGCAGCCACCCCAGCGTGCTGAACCCACTGTTTTACGGTTTGTCGTTTGGTATCGGCGCGGCGGCTGGCTTGATCAGCGACAAGGTCAGCCTGGGTTTTGTCGCGGCGACCGAACATCAGGTGTGCAAGCACCTGGATGAGCACCTGGAACAACTGCCGGCCGAGGACGAAAAATCCCGGGCGATTCTTGAGCAGATGCGTATCGATGAAGAGCACCACGCAGAAAGCGCGCTGGATGCCGGCGGTTTCCGCTTCCCGGCGCCGGTAAGGTTTGGCATGAGCCTGATGGCCAAGGTCATGACCAAAAGCACTTACCGCATTTAAACCTCACACGAACATTGTAGGAGCGAGCTTGCTCGCGAAAAACTCAAGGACACCGCGGGTAGCCTGACTAAACCCGTTATCGTTGGCGTTCTTCGCGAGCAAGCTCGCTCCTGCAAAAGGTCAACCCAACTCAATGATCTCGTAATCATGAGTAATGGCCACACCGGCCGCGCCGAGCATGATCGAGGCCGAGCAGTACTTCTGCGCCGACAGTTCAATAGCCCGCTTGACCTGCGCTTCCTTCAGCGCACGCCCCTTGACCACAAAATGCATATGGATCTTGGTAAACACCTTGGGATCTTCAGTGGCGCGCTCGGCCTCCAGAAAGGCTTCGCAGCTTTCCACCGCCTGGCGCGACTTCTTCAGGATGCTGACCACGTCGAAGTTGCTGCAACCACCCACGCCGAGCAGGAGCATTTCCATAGGCCGTACACCCAGATTGCGGCCACCGGCTTCCGGCGGGCCATCCATGACTACCACATGGCCACTGCCCGATTCACCGAGGAACATGGCTTCGCCCGCCCATTGGATGCGTGCCTTCATCGCCCAGACTCCACTGCTAAAAAAGGGGCGCCAGCTTATCACAGCCCCCCGCAAGCGCAGTGTTCTGCCGGAATACGATCAACAGCAGGCCTTGATAGATAAATTCCCTGATCGAGTCAGAATGTGTCTGTTAAGCTGGCGCCAAATCAATGGCGCATTGCCATCCACTGGATGGACCTCGCTCGATAAAAAATACAAGTCCAACCACACCGTGCAGTCTTTTCGGGATACAACCATGGTTGCTATTACCCCCCTCACACCCAAGATCAAGAACCTCGACAAGCTGCTGACTCATTGCCAGCGGCGTCGCTATCCGGCGAAACAGAACATCATCTGCGCCGGGGAACGCTCGGAAACCCTGTTCTTCATTATCAAAGGCTCGGTCACGATCCTGATCGAAGATGAAGATGGCCGCGAAATGATCATCGCCTACCTCAATACCGGTGATTTTTTCGGGGAGCTGGGGCTGTTTGAGCAAGCCGGGAAAGAACAGGAACGCAGCGCTTGGGTGAGAGCCAAGATCGAGTGTGAGGTCGCGGAAATCAGCTACGCAAAATTTCGCGAACTGGCCCAACAAGATCCGGACATCCTCTACGCCCTGAGCGGCCAGATTGCCCAGCGCTTGCGCAACACCACGCGCAAAGTCGGCGACCTGGCGTTCTTCGACGTCACCGGGCGCGTCGCTCGCTGCCTGCTGGAGCTGTGCAAGCAACCGGATGCCATGACCCATCCTGACGGTATGCAGATCAAGGTTACGCGCCAGGAAATCGGGCGAATTGTCGGTTGCTCGCGGGAGATGGTCGGTCGAGTGCTCAAGGATCTGGAAGAGCGCAACCTGGTTCACGTCAAAGGCAAGACGATGGTGGTGTTCGGCACTCGCTAGGGCGCAAAGACCTGCGCCAGCATCTGCCGGTATAAACCGTCGAGGCGGCTGATCGCATCTGGCGCAGCAAAGGCTTCATGCAGGGCGATATGGCTGTCAGCGCGAACCCGTTGTTCCAGGCCACACGCCTGGTTGAAACGATTGACCGCAGCAATCAGCTCCTCGCGATGGTTATCCAGCAACAGTGCGCCATGCACCAGGCCCACCGGGCGCCCACCACTCTGGCGCCAGCGCTGGGCGGTGCCGACCATCTTGCGTCCGTCGAGGTTGACGTTATAGCGGCCATCGCAAAAGGCGCCGTCGATTTCACCCACAGAGGCATCGCCCCCCAACTCGGTCAGTAAATCGCAGATGGGCTGACACAGACGCAAGTATCCGGTTTCAATCCGACCCTGGTCGCTCTCACTGCGCGGCGGTGCGTAGACCAGAGCGATATTGACCGTGGCGCTCGATTGCGGCACCGGTTCACCACCGGTTTCCCGTAGCAACACCGGCCAACCGTGGTCTGCCGACACTTGGCTCGCCGCTTCAAACGCGGGCAAGCGGCTCAGGCGGCGAGGCATCACCAATGCCTGGTCGCTGGGCTGCCAGAACAGCAGGCCGAAGGATTGCTCACCCGCACAGACGGCTGCCAGCAAGTCCTGCTCGGCAGCAAGACCAGCTTCAACGGTCATCGCTACGGGCTGGATCATCGGGCATCTACCTCTCTGAATAAACACAAAAGCAAATGTGGGAGCTGGCTTGCCTGCGATAGCGGACTTTCAGTCAATGCATTGGCGACTGATACATCGCTATCGCAGGCAAGCCAGCTCCCACACAAGCCAGCTCCCACAGTGACCGCGTTTCAAATCAATCCAGCGTCGAACCGCTGACCGGCACACCACGCTCCGGGAAAAACAGGCGCTGCAACTCAGCCCCAGGATTTTCCGCACGCATAAAGGTCTCGCCGACCAGGAACGAGTAGACGTCGCTGATTTCCATCAACTCCACATCCGCACGATTGACGATCCCGCTCTCGGTAATCACCAGTCGGTCGCGGGGAATGCGCGGCAGCAAGTCCAAGGTGGTTTCGAGGTTGACTTCAAAGGTATGCAGATTGCGGTTGTTGACCCCAACCAGCCGTGTATCGAGGGTTTTCAGCGCTCGCTCCAGCTCGTCACCGTCGTGGACTTCTACCAGCACATCCAGGCCCACGCCTTTGGCAACAGCCGCAAGCTCAGCCATCTGCACGTCGTCCAGCGCCGAAACGATCAGCAACACACAATCCGCGCCCAATGCCCGAGCTTCGACGATCTGGTACGGATCGATCATGAAGTCCTTGCGGATCACCGGCAACTTGCACGCAGCGCGGGCTTGTTGCAGGTAAGCGTCGGAGCCCTGGAAATAGTCGATGTCAGTCAGCACCGAAAGACAGGTCGCGCCGCCCTTCTCGTAACTGGCAGCAATCTCTGCCGGTACGAAGTGCTCGCGGATCACGCCCTTGCTCGGCGAGGCCTTCTTGATTTCTGCAATCACCGCTGGCTGCTTGAGCTTGGCCTGGGTAATCAGCGCATTGGCAAAGCCACGCGGTGCATCGGCGCTTTTAGCCAGGCCTTCCAGCTCGGCCAGGCTCACGCGGGCGCGGCGCTCGGCCACCTCTTCAACTTTGCGCGCGAGGATGTTTTCCAGGACTGTTGGCACGCTCATCCTTCATTCTCCATCTTGAATACGGCCGTGAATGCTCCCAGCTCTTCGAGTTTTTCGCGAGCCAGACCCGTATGCAGCGCATCGTGGGCCAAGGCGACACCTTCTTTAAGACTATAGGCGTGATCGGCGGCGTAAAGTGCCGCGCCAGCATTCAGAACAATCATCTCAGCCGCTTTCTGGCCATTTTCAGTCTTGCGCCGCCCCAAGGCATCGCGAATCAGTTCCAGGGACGCCGCCGGGCTTTCCACCGCCAGGCCATGCAGGCTCTGGCTCTTCATGCCGAGGTCTTCTGGTTCGACCCAATACTCAGTGACCTCGCCGTTCTTCAGCTCTGCCACAAAGGTCGGGGCCGCCAGGCTGAATTCGTCCAGGCCATCCTTGGAGTGCACCACCAGCACATGCTTGCTGCCCAGGCGTTGCAGGACTTCGGCCAATGGCCGGCACAGCGCCTGGCTGAACACGCCCACCACCTGATGTTTCACACCGGCCGGATTCGTAAGCGGGCCAAGCATGTTGAACAGGGTACGCAGGCCCAAGTCCTTGCGCGGGCCAGCAGCGTGCTTCATCGCCCCATGGTGGGACTGGGCAAACATAAAGCCGATGCCAACGTTATCAATGCAGCGCGCCACCTGGACCGGGGTCAGGTTCAGGTAGATACCGGCCGACTCCAGCAGGTCGGCACTGCCGCTCTTGCCCGACACGGCACGGTTGCCGTGCTTGGCTACGGTGCAGCCGGCCGCCGCTACTACAAAGGAAGACGCCGTCGACACGTTGAAAATGTTCGCACCATCGCCGCCGGTGCCAACCACATCGACCACGCCATCGAGGGTCTTGAGTTCGACCTTGTCCGCCAACTCGCGCATCACCGAGACGGCGCCGACGATTTCGTCGATGCTCTCGCTTTTCATGCGCATGGCCATCATAAAGGCGCCAATCTGCGCATCGGTGCATTGACCGGTCATGATTTCGCGCATGACATCGCTCATTTCAGCGGTGCTCAGGTCCAGATGGCCGACGATACGGCTCAGGGCAGTCTTGATATCCATGGAAAGTCCTTAGCGCGTGCCGCCGCTCTGCTTGAGAAAGTTGGCGAACAGCTCGTAGCCCTGCTCGGTCAGAATCGATTCAGGGTGAAATTGCACCCCTTCGACATTCAGTGTCTTGTGCCGCAGGCCCATGATCTCATCGACCGAGCCATCTTCCAGTTGGGTCCAGGCCGTCAGTTCCAGGCACTCGGGCAAGGTTTCGCGCTTGACCACCAGTGAGTGGTAGCGGGTCACCGTCACCGGCAGGTTCAGGCCCTGGAACACACCCTGGTCATGATGGAACACCGGGCTGGTCTTGCCGTGCATCACCTGGCGGGCACGCACTACATCGCCACCAAACGCCTGGCCGATCGACTGGTGGCCCAGGCAAACCCCGAGAATCGGCAGCTTGCCGGCGAAATACTTGATCGCTTCAAGGGAAATACCCGCTTCGGTCGGCGTGCACGGCCCGGGCGAAACGACGATGCGCTCCGGGTTCAAGGCAGCGATCTGTGCCACGGTCATTTCATCGTTGCGCACCACCTTGACCTCGGCACCCAGCTCGCCCAGGTATTGCACAACGTTGTAGGTAAAGGAGTCGTAGTTATCAATCATCAGCAACATGTGGGTTCAAACCTCTTGAATTCACTGATTTCGAGTGACCGCCTTCCAAGAGAGTGACCCGCTGCCAGACGCACGTTCCGGTTGCCAGGGTCAGCCGGCAAGGGGCGTCAAACAAAGGGTGAAGAAGGCAAATCGGTACAGGTCCGGCCGGGCCGGCAGAGAAAATTCAGGCGCGCCAACGCCAACGGGCGTGTGCCTTGACTACTTGCATCAAGAGTTTGCTGATGATCAACACGGGGAGGGTCTCATTCATACGTTCAAACACAGTAACGTAGCCTCGCCAGCGGTGCAATATGGAGTAGCAAATACGGGGGCCATGACAAAGGGTTTGCAAGAAAATAACGATTTTCCTTACAGGGAACTCCCACTACATTGCTAGTGTTTCACTTCCGATACAAAAACAATCACATGGAATTTCGTATGCTCAGACCCTCTTTTGTCGCGCCCCTTGCCGGCTGCCTCTTGGCACTGGCCTGCACGCAAGCGTTTGCAGCACCTTCACCGTATTCAACCATGGTCGTTTTTGGCGATAGCCTGGCGGACGCAGGCCAGTTTCCCGATGGGTTGTCCGGCGCCACCCTGCGCTTTACCAACCGTACCGGCCCCACATTCCAGGGCGACTATGGCCAGGTTTCATCGACCCTATTGGGCTCGAAACTGGGCGTCGCAGCAAACGACCTGAATGCCTCCACCTCACCGGTTCGCGCGGCGCAAGGCTTGCCTGACGGCAACAACTGGGCGGTCGGCGGCTACCGTACCGACAACATCCTGGACTCCATCACCTCGGTATCCAACACGGCGATCCCACCCGGCAATGCGGGTGCTGGCACTGTTTTGCGCAGTCGCCAGGGCTATCTGCCGGCTAACGGCGGGCGCGCCGACCCCAACGCCCTGTATTTTCTGTCCGGTGGCGGCAATGACTTCCTGCAACAGCGCATCGGTAGCCCGGGCGACGCCGTTGCTGCCGGCGGGCGCCTGGCCGACAGTGCCCAGGCCCTGCAACAAGCGGGCGCACGCTACATCATGGTATGGATGCTGCCCGACCTGGGCCTGACACCCGCCATCAACGGCACACCACAGCAGGCAGCGACCTCCGCCCTGAGTAATATTTTCAACCAGGCATTGGTACAACGCCTGTCGCAGATCGATGCCCAGATAATCCCGTTGAATACTCCACTGTTGTTGCAGGAATCCTTCGCCGACCCGGGCCGCTTTGGCCTGGCGACCGGGCAGAATCTTACCGGCACTTGCTTCAGTGGTAACAGTTGCACCGCCAGCCCGGTCTACGGCATTGGCGGCACCAATCCGGATCCGACCAAGCTGATCTACAACGACTCGGTCCACCCCACCGTCGCGGGGCAACGCCTGATCGCCGACTACGCCTATTCGCTGCTCGCCGCCCCCTGGGAGCTGACCTTGCTGCCGGAGATGGCCCAAGGCACGCTGCGTGCTCACCAGGATGAACTGCGCAACCAATGGCAGGCTGACAACGGCAACTGGCAGGCTGTCGGACAGTGGCGGGCGATTGTCGCCGGCGGTGGCCAGCGTCTGGAATTTGATGGTCAAGACAGCTCGGTCAGCGGCGACGGCAGCGGCTACAACCTGAATGTCGGTACCAGCTATCGACTCGACGACAGTTGGCGCGTAGGCGTTGCGGCGGGCTTGTATCGCCAGACCCTAGAAGCCGGCGCCAGCGACTCGGACTACAAGCTCAACAGCTACATGGGCAGCGCATTCGCGCAGTATCAGAACAATCACTGGTGGGCCGATGCCGCATTGACCGGCGGCAGACTGGACTTCGACAGCCTCAAGCGCAAGTTCGCCCTGGGCGTCAGCGAAGGCTCCGAAAAGGGCGATACTGATGGCTGGCTCTGGGCCTTGAGCGGCCGCGTGGGCTATGACATTGCCGGGGTCGGCAGCGATTGGCACCTGTCCCCGTTCATCAGTGCCGACTATGCGCGGGTCGAAGTTGATGGCTACTCGGAGAAAGGCAGCCGCTCCACCGCACTGACGTTTGATGACCAGCAACGCGACTCCAGGCGCCTGGGTGTTGGCCTGCAAGGCAGCTACCGGATCACCCCGCAAACCCAGGTATTTGGCGAAGTGGCTCACGAGCATGAGTTTGAAAATGACACCCAGAAGGTCAACATTTCGCTCAACAGCGTGCAGGGGATCGATTTCAAGCTGGACGGCTACACCCCTCGCAGCAACTCGGAGCGCTTGAGCCTCGGGGTCAGCCACAAGTTGACCCAGGAGCTGGCGTTGCGGGCCGCCTATAACGTAAGGAAGGATGACAGCCTGACCCAGCAGGGAGTCAGTGTCGGGGTGAGCCTGGATTTCTAATGCGGTCGTAAGCCCAACAAAAAAACCAATGTGGGGGCGCGGTGGATCAGTCAATACATGTACCGACTGATCCACCGCATTCGCGAGCAAGCCCGCTCCCACACAAACCCGCTCCACAGTTGGATCTGGATCGGGCGTTAGTCCTGCGGGGTTTGCTCGGCCAACGCCACCGCACGGAACATCGCCCGGCGCTTGTTCAGGGTTTCTTCCCACTCAAGGGCCGGAACCGAGTCAGCAACAATCCCGCCGCCCGCCTGCACATGCAGTTCGCCGTCCTTGATCACCGCCGTGCGGATCGCAATCGCGGTATCCATGTTGCCGTTCCAGGCAAAGTAACCCACGGCGCCGCCGTAGACACCACGCTTGACCGGCTCCAGTTCGTCGATGATTTCCATCGCGCGAATCTTCGGTGCGCCAGACAAAGTGCCCGCCGGCAGAATCGCGCGCAACGCATCCATCGCCGTCAGGCCGGCCTTTAGCTCGCCGGTGACGTTGGAGACGATATGCATCACGTTGGAATAACGCTCGATCACCATTTTCTCGGTGAGCTTCACCGAGCCGATCTCCGAAACGCGCCCGGTGTCGTTGCGCCCCAGGTCGATCAGCATCAGGTGCTCGGCGATTTCCTTGTCGTCGGACAGCAGGTCCTGTTCCAGGGCCAGGTCCGCCTCTTCGGTCGCGCCGCGAGGACGGGTGCCGGCAATCGGGCGTACGGTGATCAGGTTGTCTTCAACGCGCACCAGCACTTCCGGCGAGCTGCCGACCACGTGGAAATCGCCAAAGTTGAAGAAGTACATGTACGGCGTCGGATTGAAGCAGCGCAGTGCCCGATACAGATCAATCGGCGCGGCCTTGAAGTCGATGGACATACGCTGCGACGGCACCACTTGCATGCAATCACCGGCGAGGATGTATTCCTTGATGGTATCGACCGCGCGCTCGTAGTCATCCTGGGTAAAGCTTGAACGAAAGATCGGATCGGCCGCCGGCGGACGACTGAGGTCCAGGCCACGACGCGGGGTGATCGGCTGGCGCAGCTTGTCCAGCAGGGCCTCGAGGCTGGCCTGGCCTTGCTCGAAAGCATCGGCCTGGGCCGGGTCGGCGAGGACGATCGCGTGCATCTTGCCGGCAAGGTTGTCGAATACCACCACCGCGTCGGAAACCATCAGCAGGATGTCCGGCACACCCAACGGATCGGGGTTCGGGCATTTACCCAGGCGCTGTTCCACATAGCGTACGCAGTCGTAGCCGAAATAACCGACAAGGCCGCCGTTGAAACGCGGCAAGCCGGGAATGGTCGGCACGTTGTAGCGCGCCTTGAAGGCTTCGACAAAGGCCAGCGGGTCTTCGACATCGTGGCTTTCGATCTCGACGCCATCACACGTGATGCTGACGTGATGGTCATGCACCCGCAGAACGGTGCGGCACGGCAGGCCGATGATCGAGTAACGGCCCCACTTCTCGCCGCCCTGCACCGACTCCAGCAGGTAGGAGTTGGGCTCATCGGCCAGTTTCAGGTAGATCGACAGCGGCGTATCGAAGTCGGCCAGGGTTTCCCGGGCCATGGGGATGCGGTTGTAGCCGGCAGCGGCCAAACGCAGGAATTCTTCGCGGATCATGAGGTGCCTCGTGGCGTGAGGGTCTAACGGTCAGGTATGCAAACGTGCCGCAGCGCGGCCAGGATCAGTCAGGCGCGCCAACGCCAGCGGGCCAGGGCCTTGATGACTTTCATCCAGAGTTTGCGAGTGACCACCACGATGGGATTTCCAGAAGGGGATGGGACAGCGTCGGGCAACGTTATCTCAGCGCCCGCTCCCAAGCAACCGGGGATTAGCAGTCGCAGGTCATCAATGACCAGCGCCGGCGACTCTTCGGCGATCGGCCGGCCATGGTTGTAGCCGTAGCTCAAGGCCACGCACTGCACGCCCGCCGCTTTCGCCGCCAGCACATCACTGCGCGAATCGCCGACAAACAACGACTGGGACGCCGGGATGTTGGCCATTTTCATCACGAAGAACAGCGCCGCCGGATCAGGCTTTTTCTGCGGCAAGGTATCGCCACCGATGATCCAGCGGAAATACCGGCCGATCTTCATCTGGTCCAGCAGCGGCGCAACGAAGCGTTCCGGCTTGTTGGTGATCAGGGCCATTTCCACGCCCTGCTTGTGCAACCACTTGAGGGTGTCGCGCACGCCGGGGTAAACTACCGTCAGTTCGTGGCCGTCTTCATAGGCCGCATTGAACAGCTCCAGCGCGTGCTCGGCCTCGACTTCATCGACACCTTCAGCCTCGATGTGATTGGCCAGGGCCCGGCGCACCAGCATCTGTGCGCCGTTGCCGACCCAGTCACGCACCGACTCGATACCCACGGGCTTGCGCCCCAGTTTGAGCAGCATCTGGTCCACCGCAACGGCGAGGTCCGGCACCGAGTCGACCAGGGTGCCGTCCAGATCGAACATCACCAGCCGTGGCAATTTGCCGGGGAACAGCTGCTCAAAACCACTCATGGACGTGCCAGCGCCAGTTCTGCACGCATTTTGGCGATCACCGCCTGATAGTCAGGGGTGTTGAAGATTGCCGAACCGGCGACGAAGGTGTCGGCGCCCGCCGCCGCGATCTCACGGATGTTGTTGACGTTGACCCCACCGTCGATCTCCAGGCGGATATCGCGGCCAGAGGCATCGATCAGCGCCCGGGCTTCACGCAGCTTGTCGAGGGTGCCGGGGATGAACTTCTGCCCGCCGAAGCCTGGGTTGACGCTCATCAGCAAGACCATGTCGACCTTGTCCATCACGTACTTGAGCGTGTCCAGCGGGGTCGCCGGGTTGAACACCAGCCCGGCCTTGCAACCGCCTTCGCGGATCAACTGCAGGGAGCGGTCGATGTGCAGCGTGGCTTCCGGGTGGAAGGTGATGTAGGTCGCGCCGGCTTCGATGAAGTCACCGATGATGCGATCCACCGGGCTGACCATCAGGTGCACGTCAATCGGTGCGGTCACGCCGTACTTGCGCAGCGCTGCGCAGACCATCGGACCGATGGTCAGGTTCGGCACGTAGTGGTTGTCCATGACATCGAAGTGCACGAAATCGGCACCGGCGGCCAACACGTTGTCCACTTCCGCGCCTAGGCGGGCGAAGTCGGCGGAGAGGATCGATGGAGCAATAACGAAGGGCTGCATGACGCACCTTTTCTGAGCTAAATCACGATGGCGCGCATTGTATACCTCATGCTTTGCTGCGCGCACCGTGACCTGACTCAATGGCTAGTAGGCAGCGCGGTAGATTTTCTCGATATCCGCCGCGCTGAGCTTGCGCGGGTTGTTGCGCATCAGCCGCTCGATTCCCGCCGCCTCTGCCGCCATGCCCGGGATCGCGTCCTCAGGCACGCCGAAGCTGTGCAGGCCCTGGGGGATTTCCACTGCGGCACATAGCCGCGTCATCGCCTCCACCGCCTGGTCGGCAGCGTCGTTGATACTCAAACCGCTGACATTCACGCCCATGGCCTGGGCAATATCCTGCATGCGCTCGACACAGGCCAGCTTGTTCCAGTGCATGACGTAAGGCAGCAGCAATGCGTTGCTCACCCCGTGGGCAATATTGAAGCGCCCGCCCAACGGGTAGGCCAAGGCATGCACCGCGCCCACCCCGGCGTTACCAAACGCCATGCCGGCCATCAGGCTGGCGGTGGCCATATCGTCACGCGCCTGCAGGTTGGCCGGGTTGGCGTAGGCCTTGGGCAACGCATTGGCGATCAGCTTGATTGCACCGATGGCCAGGGCATCAGTGATCGGCGAGGCGTTCAGGGAAAGATAGGACTCGATGGCATGCACCAGGGCATCCACGCCACTGGCCGCCGTGACACTGCGCGGACAGGTCAGGGTCATTTGCGGGCTGATCAGCGCGACATCCGGTAGCAGGTAGTCGCTGACGATGCCTTTTTTCAATTGCGCGGCCTTGTCCGACAGAATCGCCACATTGGTCACTTCCGAACCGGTGCCGGCCGTGGTCGGGATGGCAATCAGCGGCGGGCCTTTGCGCGGCACCTGGTCCACACCGAACAGGTCAGCCAGGGCGCCGTGATAACCGGCATAGGCGGCGACGCTCTTGGCAATATCGATGGCACTGCCACCGCCCACGCCAATCAGGCCGTCATGCCCGCCTTCGCGGTAGACCTGCATGCAGTCTTCGACGATGGCTATTTCCGGGTCGGGCTGCACGCGGTCGAAAATCTCAAAGGGACGATCACCCAACTGCGCCAACGCCAGTTGTACCGTGCCGGACTTGACCAGCGCGGCATCGGTGACGATCAGCGGGTTATCGACATCCAGCCGAGTCAGCTCAAAGGCCAGCTGCTCGATGGCGCCTGGGCCGGTGAGCAGTTTGTGGGCGATCTTGAATGAGGAGGTACTCATGTGCGCGGCCTCTTATAGGTTGGGGGGCTGGCACAAGAATAGCTGGGGAATATGGGTTGTCTGCCATTCAGCGGCTGAATGGTCAGATGACTCAAGGCGGGCACGTTCAATGTAGGAGCTGGCTTGCCTGCGATGGTATCGGCTCGGTGTGTCAGGTGTACCGAGGTGATGCCATCGCAGGCAAGCCAGCTCCCACAGGTGATCGGGTTTCAGCAGTCAGACTTGGGCGGTGCGCAGTTTTTCGCTACGACCACGCAGCCATTCCAGGGTCAGCAGCAATACCACCGAGAAGGCAATCAGCAAGGTCGCCGCAGCGGCGATGGTCGGGCTGAGGTTTTCGCGGATGCCACTGAACATCTGCCGAGGCAAGGTCGCCTGCTCGGGCCCGGCGAGGAACAGCGTCACCACCACCTCGTCGAAGGACGTGGCAAAGGCAAACAGTGCCCCGGAAATAACTCCCGGCGCAATCAGCGGCAAGGTCACCCGGCGAAAGGCAGTCAGTGGCGATGCACCCAGGCTGGCCGCCGCCCGCACCAGGTTATGGTTGAACCCCTGCAAGGTCGCCGACACGGTAATGATCACAAACGGCACGCCCAACACCGCATGCACCACGATCAGCGAAAAGAAGCTGTTGCCCAATCCCAGCGGGGCGAAGAACAGGTAGCTGGCCACGCCGATAATCACCACTGGCACCACCATCGGCGAAATCACCAGGGCCATCACCAGCGCCTTGCCGGGGAAATGGCCACGGGTCAGGCCGATGGCCGCCAATGTGCCGAAGATCATCGCCAGCACCGTGGCCGCCGGGGCGACAATGATGCTGTTCTTCAAGGCGCGCATCCATTCCGCCGAGGCGAAGAAGTCCTGGTACCAGTGCAACGAAAACCCCTGCAACGGGTACACCAAAAAACTCCCGGAGTTGAACGACAGCGGGATGATCACCAACACCGGCAGGATCAGGAACAACAGGATCAGGCCGCAGAGAATCCGCAAGCTGTAGAACCACACCCGCTCGATGGGTGACATGTAAGGACTGCTGGTCATTTCAGGCGCTCCTCAGCTCAGGCGCAGGCGGCTGGCGCCCACCAGCCAGTTGTAGATCAGGTACAAAACGACGGTCGCCAGCAGCAGCAAGCCGCCCAGCGCGGTGGCCATGCCCCAGTTGATGCTGGTGTTGGTGTAGAAGGCCACGAAGTAGCTGACCATCTGGTCGTTCGGGCTGCCCAGCAGCGCCGGGGTGATGTAGTAACCAATCGCCAGGATGAACACCAGCAGGCAGCCGGCGCCGACGCCGGCGTAGGTCTGCGGGAAGTACACCCGCCAGAAACTGGCAAATGGATGACAGCCCAGGGAAATCGCCGCGCGCATATAGGTCGGCGAAATGCCCTTCATCACGCTATAGATCGGCAGAATCATGAATGGCAGCAGGATATGCACCATGGAGATGTAGACCCCAAGCCGGTTGAACACCAGTTCCAAGGGCTTATCGATGATGCCCAGGCTCATCAGCGCACCGTTGATCAGGCCGCCGGACTGCAACAGCACGATCCATGCAGCCACGCGCACCAGTACCGACGTCCAGAACGGCAACAGCACCAGAATCATCAGCAAGTTGCTTTGCCGCGCTGGCAGGTTGGCCAGCAGGTAGGCCAGCGGATAAGCCAGCAGCAGGCAGCACACGGTGATGACCAGGCCCATCCAGAAGGTACGGGCAAAGATATCGAGGTAGATCGCCTGATCCGGCGTGGCCGGGGCAACTTCGCCGAGGTCGTCGATACGGTGATCGACCGCCGCCAGTAGGTAATAAGGCGTCAGGCTGCTGGTGTTGCGGCGGATTGCCTGCCAGTACGCGGGGTCGCCCCAGCGTTCGTCGAGGTTTTCCAGCGCTTCTTTATAAGAGGCCGGTGCTTCGCTAAACGGCAGCGCCCGCGCGGTCTTGGTCAACAAGCTGCGATAGCCTGCCAGTTCCATGTTCAAGCGTTTGGACAAATCGCCCAGGGTCTGGTTTTTGCGGGCCTCGCCCAGGTCCTCGCTGATGGCCCGGTACACCGGCTCGTCAGGTAGGCCGCGACCATCCCACGCGGTTACCGCGACCACGGTACGCGGCAGGCCGGCGACCACTTCCGGGTTGCCGACGCTTTTGTAGAGCAGCGCAACGATGGGCACCAGGAATACCAGCAGCAAAAACACCACCAGCGGCGCAATCAAGGCCTGGGCCTTCCAGCGATTAAGCCGCTCGGCACGCGCCAGGCGCTGTTTCAAGCTGGGGGTGGTGACCTCGTTCGAGGGAACGGCGATGGCCATGGCAAACTCCGGAAAATCTACTGTTGAGACCTCTGTAGGAGCTGGCTTGCCTGCGATGGCAGCGCCTCGGTGTATCAGGTGTACCGAGGTGATTCGATCGCAGGCAAGCCTGCTCCTACAGGGGTATGCGGCGCGGCTTATTGCTTGGCGGCCCAGGAATTGAAGCGCTGCTCCAACTGCTCGCCGTTATCCGCCCAGAAGCTCACATCGATCTGCACCTGGTTGGCGATGTTTTCCGGGGTGGTCGGCATATCCTTGAGGATGTCCTTGGCCAGCAGCGGCACAGCCTGGGTATTGGCCGGGCCGTAGGCGATGTTTTCCGAATAGGTTTTCTGCTGTTGCGGTGCCACGGAGAAGGCGATGAATTTCTTCGCTGCCTCAGCGCGCTCCTTGCTCAGGCCCTTGGGGATCGCCCAGGCATCGAAATCGTAGATACCGCCGTTCCACACCACTTTCAGGTTGCTCTCTTTCTGCACAGCGGCGATCCGGCCGTTGTAGGCCGAGCTCATGACCACATCACCCGAGGCCAGGTACTGCGGCGGCTGTGCGCCGGCTTCCCACCACTGGATCGACGGTTTGAGTTCATCGAGTTTCTTGAAGGCGCGGTCCTGGCCGTCTTTGCTGGCCAGCACTTTGTAGACATCCTTGGGCGCCACGCCGTCGGCCATCAGGGCAAATTCCAGGGTGTATTTGGCGCCTTTGCGCAGGCCACGCTTACCGGGAAATTTCTTCGTATCCCAGAAATCCACCCAGCCGCCTGGTGGCGCTTTCAGCTTGTCGGCGTTGTAAGCCAGCACGGTGGACCACACGAAGAAACCCACGCCGCAGGGCTGGATCGCGCCTTTTACGTAATCTTCAGTCTTGCCGAACAACGCTGGGTCCAACGGTTCGAAGAGGTCTTCGTCACAGCCACGGGACAGTTCCGGCGATTCGACCTCCACTAGATCCCAAGACACGCTCTTGGTGTCGACCATGGCTTTGACCTTGGCCATCTCACCGTTGTACTCGCCAGCAATGATCTTGCCGTTGCCCGCGCTTTCCCACGGCGCATAGAAGGCCTTGACCTGAGCCGCCTTGTTCGCGCCGCCAAACGACACCACTGTCAGGTCGGGGCCTGCCATGACCTGTGAAGCACCCGCCAGGCCAATGGCCAGGGCGGTCAATTTCAGGGATCTCAACATTTATTGTTCTCTCCACGTGCAGGGTTGGGTGAAGCCAAGGGGGCGATCAATTCGCCTCTAGAAGTGGGTCGAGTGCGCGAACGTGCTCGACTTGCCAGCCAATCGGAACCACGTCGCCGACCGTCAGCGCCGAGTCCAGCTCGGCGATCGGTTGTTTCACAAAAAAATCGGCCTTGCCGCAGACTTCCAGGCGCACACGTACGTGGTCGCCCAGGTAGATAAATTCCGCCACCCGGCCCGAGAAGCGATTGACACAGCTCTCGCTGGAACCGTTGAGACTGACCCGTTCCGGGCGCACCGACAGCGTCACCGGGCCACCGATCTGGCCGACGTTGACCGCCAGCGCCTCGACCTTCTCGCCCCGCGCCAACTCGACCACACACCGTTCGCCGGTATGGCTGTGCAGGCGGCCGTTAAGGCGGTTGTTCTCGCCAATGAAGTTGGCGACAAAGGTATTTTTCGGTTCTTCATACAAGGTGCGCGGTGGGGCGATCTGCTGGATCTCGCCCTGGTGGAACACCGCCACGCGGTCGGACATGGTCAGCGCTTCACCCTGGTCGTGGGTCACGTAGACCACAGTCACACCGAGGCGCTGGTGCAGGTGCTTGATCTCCATCTGCATGTGTTCACGCAGCTGTTTGTCGAGGGCGCCGAGGGGTTCGTCCATCAGCACCAGTTGCGGTTCGAACACCAGTGCGCGGGCCAGCGCGACCCGTTGCTGCTGGCCGCCGGAAAGTTGCGCGGGGTAGCGCTGGGCGAAGGCATCGAGCTGGACCATGCTCAGCACACGCTTGACCCGCTCGCTGATATCGGTCTTGCTCAACCCCCTTACCGACAGGGGGAACGCCAGGTTCTCGGCCACGGTCATGTGCGGGAACAGCGCATAGTTCTGGAACACCATGCCAATGTCGCGCTTGTGCGGCGGCACATTGTTGATGGAGCGCCCGGCCAGCAGGATCTCCCCGGCTGTCGGAGTCTCGAAACCGGCGAGCATCATCAGGCTGGTGGTCTTGCCCGAACCGGACGGCCCCAGCAGGGTAAGAAACTCGCCTTTGCGAATGTCCAGGTTGAGGTCTTTGACGATCAGGTTCTCGCCGTCGTAGCTCTTCTGCACACCACGAAAGCTGACCAGCACATCATTTGAATCCACCTCGCTCATACCCGCACCTTTTTGTTTTGGACTGCTGTGGAGCTAGCGTAGTCCAGGCGCAAGCCCCCGGAAATCGGGGCGCAAGAGAGATTGGCATCAGCGCGGTGGAAGGTTCGGGGTAGGGATTGCCCTACACGGATGGCGGGTAGGGAACAGTGCTGCGGCAAGCTTCAAGCGATAAGCCGCAAGCATGGGCTATGGGGTGTTTCAGGAGTGTCGCAAATAGATACGCCCCCTGTAGGAGCATGGCAAGCCAGTCTCCTACAGGAGTTTGTGCTCCATCGCGTATTTCACCAGTTCTGCCAGGGAGGTGATGTTGAGCTTCTGCATCAACCGCGCCTTGTGGGTGCTGATGGTCTTGCTGCTCAAGGCCAGTTGCTGGGCGATATCGTTGACATTGGCGCCTTGGGCCAGGCGCTCGAACACCGAGAACTCACGCTCGGACAACAACGAGTGCAAGGGCCGGGCATCGGTGAGACCGACTTCAAACACCATGCGGTCGGCCAGGTCCGGGTCGATATAACGCCCGCCCGCGGCCACCTTGCGAATCGCCGTCAACAACAGGGCCGGATCACTGTCCTTGGTCGCATACCCCGCTGCGCCGACCTTCAGCGCCCGGGCGGCCATTTGCGCCTCGTCATGCATCGACAGCACCAGGATCGCCGGCGGATTGTTCAGCGCGCGAATCCGCGCAATCGCTTCCAGGCCGTTGACCCCAGGCATCGAGATATCCAGCAACACGACCTCACAGGGCGTATGGCGCAAGGCTTCCAACAGTTGCTCGCCATTCCCCGCCTCACCCACCACCAGCAGGTCCTTGGCCAGGCCGATCAACTGCTTGATACCTTCGCGGACGATGGTGTGGTCTTCGGCTACCAATACGCGGATCACAGGGTTTTCCTCTTGTTGTAGTTAGGCATCCAGCGGCACGGTCACGCTCAGGGTGGTGCCCTCCCCCAGTTCGCTGTCGAGGGTCAACTGCCCGCCCATAATCAGCACGCGCTCGCGCATGCCCACCAGGCCAAACGACACCGGACGTCCTGGCGCAGGGACAAAGCCTGCACCATCATCGCTGATGGTCAGCCGCAGGTTATCGCCGTCGACCACCAGGGTCAGCTCCACAGTATGCGCCTGGGCATGGCGCATGACATTGGTCAGGGCCTCTTGCAGGATGCGGAACAGGCCAATGGCCTTGGCGTCGCTCAGGGCTGGGAGATTGTCCGGCACTTGCACCAGGCATGGAATCTGCGTGCGCGCCTCGAACCGCCGCGCCTGCCATTCGATGGCCGAGGCAATCCCGGCGTCGAGAATCGGCGGGCGCAGCGCGGTAGCCACATCACGGACCAGTTGAAACAACTGCGCGATCAAGCGTTTCATGCTGTTCAGGCGCTCGTGCAGGCCGGGGTCCAACTGCGCGTAGGCCAACTCGCACATAGAGGTTTCCAGCTTCAACACGGTGAGCATTTGCCCCAGTTCATCGTGGACTTCACGGGCGATGCGCGCCTTCTCTTCCTCGCGCACGGTTTCCAGGTGGGCCGACAGCTCGCGCAGTTGCGCCCGCGAGGCGTCCAGCTCCAGCTCGATACGCTTGCTGTCGCTGATGTCCCAGACGATCCCGTCCCAGACCACCGCGCCATCGGCCAGGCGCCGGGTAACGGCCTTGATCTCGGCCCAGCGCTGCTCGCCCTGGCGAGTGAGGATGCGGCCCTGCCACGACCAGTTGCCCTCGCTGTCGATGGCGTGGTCCTGGGTCTGGTGATAACTGGCCCGGTCATCGGGGTGGACCAGGCTGCGAATCCCCACATCACGGTGGCTGAGGAAAGATGGCGAGTACCCCACCAGGCGCTCGCTGCCTTCGCTGATATAGGCAAAGTCGATTTCAGCACTCCGCGCCAGCCGCTCCAGGCGAAATACCATCCCCGGCACATTGGCGGCGATACCTTGCAGGCGCGCTTCACTTTCCTGCAAGGCGGCCAATGCGCGGCGGCGCTCGGTAACGTCGGTGAGGTACACCACCAGGTATTCGCCGCCGGCAAAACGCAGGAAACTCAGCGACACATCCGTGGGTAACAGGCTGCCATCGGCACGCAGGCACTGGGTGGCAAAGCTCTGTGGCCCGTCCTCGCTGGCCCGGGCGCGCTTCCATAGATGCAGCCAGCGGTCCATGCTCAGGTTGGGTTCGAACTCGATCAGCGGTCGCTCGATCAGCGCGCCCGAAGCGTAGCCGAGCATGGCTTCGGCGGCGACGTTGGCGTAGCGCACGTGACTGTCCCAGTTGACCCAGAGGATGCCGACGGTGCTTTGGTCGATAGAAAATTGGGTCAGGCGCAACGCTTCGGCACCTGCCGCACGGGCGGCGCTTTCTTCACGGGTTGCCAGCAGTTCCTGCTCTAACACACGCTGGTGGCGGCGCTGCCACAGGGCAACCGCCAGACAGGCGAGCAACAACAGGCCCAGCAGCAGGCTCAGGTTCTGCCAGAACCCCGGCGATTCCGAGAGCCGTGGGTATTTGGGTTGCAGCCAGCGGGCGTGCAATTGCTCCAGCTCCCGGGCGGGAATGGCCCGCAGGCCGCTCTCGATAATGTCCGCCAAAGGTGGCCAGTCACGTCGAGTGGCCACCCGCAGTAACTGGGGCAAACCAATATCACCGACCACCGCCAGAGCCGCGAACTCAGGCTCGGCGGACAGACGACTCAACTGCGCCTCATCGATCACCGCATAGCGCGCCTGCTGGCTGACCAACAATTGCAGGGCCTGGCGCTCCTGGGGCACGCCTTGCAGGTTCAGATTGGGGTAATTGCTGCGCAAATAATCGGCTACCGCACTGGGCATGCGCACGGCGACCCTGGAATGTTCGTCGAGTTTTTCCAGGTCTACCGCGCCGCTGCCGTCACGGATACCCACGATATGCTGGGGCACACGCATATATGGGTCGGAAAACAACCACAGGCGCAATCCGGCTGGGGTTTGCAGCAGGCCAGGCGCGAGGTCGACCGCGTCCTCGCGCAAGGCGTCTTCCAACTGCTCTTGCGTGGGGAAGTTGCGCCAGGTCAGTTCGATATTCAATGTCTTGGCCAGCGCCTGCATCAGCTCGACATTGGCCCCGGACAGCCGCTGCAGGCGCCGGTCGTATTGCGCGTAAGGTGCCTGCAACACCACGCCGACCCGCAGTTGCGAGTGCTGCGCCAGCCACTCGCGCTGCTGGCCGCTGAGCACCGCCGGCGGCACCATGGACGCAGGCGCGGCACTCGCCATCAAGGGAAGGCACAGATAGCCGATAACCAGCAGACAGCGAAAAATCATCATTCACATCTCACATCCAACCCATTAGGCTGCCGGGATCACTTCTGGCCGGAATTGCACTATGCCCCCGCTTCACCGTTCGACACTGCCAGCATTGTGCCTGTCGCTCCTGTTTACCAGCACCTTTTGCGTGCAGGCGGCTGACACCGCGCCGGCTGCCGCCGAAAAACCAGTGCAACGCCTGCCCCTGCCCGAGCGCAGCCAGGAGGAAGCCAACGCCCTTGAGCGGCAACTGCCACCCCAGGAGCAGCAACAATTGCAGGCAGGCGATGAGTCATTCCTGGCCCTGTGGAAGCCGGCCAACAGCGCCGAGCCGCAAGGTGTGGTGATTATCGTGCCGGGGGCCGGGGAAACTGCTGACTGGCCGCAGGCAATCGGGCCTTTGCGCCAGAAGTTGCCGGATGCCGCCTGGGGCAGCCTGAGTCTGTCGCTACCCGACCTGAGCCTGGACACCCTGCCGCCTCGGGTCATCCAGGCTCCCGACGCGGCCGTCGACACCAGCAGCAAGGATGCCAGCACCGCCGCGCCCAAACCGATCGAACAGGCGGCCAGCGCCGAAGCCGAGGGCACCGACCCGGCCGTGGTCCCCGGCGTGGACGAGCAGGACAAGACCGATGCGACACGGATCTTCGCCCGTATCGATGCTGCCGTGGCCTTCGCCCAGACCCAGAGCGCCCGCAGTGTGGTGCTGCTGGGGCACGGCAGCGGGGCCTGGTGGGCAGCGCGCTACCTGAGCGAAAAACAACCTGCCCAGGTGCAGAAGTTCATCATGGTCGCCGCGCAAACGCCGGTGGGTCGTCAACCGGACCTGCAACAGTTGGCGCCGACCTTGAAGCTGGCGACCGCCGATGTCTTCTACCAGGACAACGCCCTGGCAAGCAAAATGGCGTTGGAACGCAGCCAGGCGAGCAAGCGGCTGAAGAATGACAACTACAAGCAAGTGTCGTTGAAGACGATTCCCGGTAATAGCGCAGCGGCCCAGGAACAGTTGTACCGACGCATTCGCGGCTGGTTGAGCCCGCAAAACAGCGGAAGCTGACCCACCCTTTGTAGGAGCGAGCTTGCTCGCTCCTACAAAGGGCTCAGCGGAAATTGCGCTGCTCGCGAATTATCGTATAAGCACTATGCAGCTCACGCGTGCGCTCCGTGGCCTCGCGCACTTGTGCAGGGCTGGCACCGCTGCCGGCAATCTTGTCCGGGTGATGGCGGCTGAGCAGTCGTCGATAGGCACGCTTGATGGCCGCAGGCTCCGTAGTGGCGCTCACGTCAAGAATCCGCAGGGCTTCCTGGTAGGTGCCACCGCGAGTGGCCAGGGGTTTGCGCTCCGGCTCGTAATCTTGAGCCAGGGCCTGGATCTGTTGCGGCGTCCACCCCAGCCACTTACCCCAGAGTTCGATCAGGTCGCGCTCGGCGTGGCTGGCCTTGCCGTCGGCCCAGACCATGCGCCAGCAGGCGCGCAATACACCTTCTGCCGCATGGGGCTGGGCCTTGAGCACGCGCAGGTAACTGCGCACACGATCGGTCCCCGACTTACCCCGATTGAACGCCGCAATCGCACGGCGCTGGGCCGGCTCGGTCATATCCAGCGAACGCATCTCCACCCACGCCTGCTGGATATGCCCGTCCACCACCCGCCCGTTGCTCTTGGCCAGACGGCCCAGCAACACAAACAGCAATTCGTCATTACGCAGCGCCGGACGGCCGCCCAGGCGCTCGCGCAGGTGCGCCCAACTGCGCAATTGCAGGCGCCGATCCAGCGCCTGGCCCAATAACGCACCCAACATGGCCCCCGGAATGCTGGCGATGGCAAACCCCGCCCCGGCTCCGATCAGAGTCCCTGGCCACAGCATCTTACTGGCCCACGGTCAGCAGGTTTTCGACCTGCGCCAGGCGCTCCAGCGTACCGACGTCAATCCAGCGTCCATCCATGTGTTCCCCCGTGACCAAGCCTTGAGCCATCGCTGTGCGCAACAACGGCGCCAGCTTGAAGGCACCGGCACTGCAACCCGCGAACAGTTTGGGGTGCAGCACTGAAATGCCACTGAAGGTCAGGTTATCGGCACCGGGCGCGGCATCATGAAGCAAACCGTCCTTGATATAGAAATCGCCACCGCTGGGGTGATGCGCCGGGTTGTCGACCATCACCAGATGCGCCAGGCCGCTTGGGGGCTGCTTGAGGCGGGCAAAGTCGTAGTCGGTCCAGATATCGCCATTGACCACCAGGAACGGCTCGTCGCCCAGCAAGGGCAAGGCCTGGAAAATCCCGCCGCCGGTTTCCAGGGGCTCGCCTTCCGGGGAATAGCGGATCCGCAGGCCGAATTGCGCGCCGTCCCCCAGATAACTCTCGATTTGCTGGCCCAGCCAGGCATGGTTGATGACGATATCGGTGAATCCCGCTTTCGCCAGCGCCTCCAGGTGATACTCGATCAGGCGCTTGCCACCGGCCTGGACCAGTGGCTTGGGGGTGTGCAGGGTCAGCGGGCGCATCCGCTCGCCCTTGCCTGCTGCGAGGATCATGGCCTTCATGCGTGGGCCTCGGCCGGTTGGCGCAGGCTGGCCAGCAACTCGCCCAATTCTGCCAGTTCCGGACGATCCGCCAACACCGCTTCTATATAAGCAAAGAAGCGCGGCACGTCCGCCAGGTAGCGGGGCTTGCCATCACGGTGGCAGATACGCGCGAAGATACCGATGACCTTGAGGTGCCGCTGCACCCCCATCAAGTCGCTGGCACGCAGGAAGTCTTCAAAATCCGCCTGTACCGGGATGCCCAATTGGCCAGCACGCTGCCAATAGCCGCGCTGCCATTCACGCACCCGCGCCTGGGGCCAACTGAGGAAGGCGTCCTTGAACAAGCAGGTGATGTCGTAGGTGACAGGGCCGTAGACCGCATCCTGGAAATCCAGCACGCCAGGGTTCGGGACGCTGATCATCAGGTTGCGCGGCATATAGTCGCGATGCACCAAGACCTTGGGCTGGGCCAGGGCACTGTCGATCAACAATTGGCTGACCCGCTGCCAAAGGACCAGTTGCTGGTCGTCAAGCTCGATGCCCAGGTGCCGGCGCACGTACCACTCGGGAAACAGCTCAAGTTCGCGGCGCAACAATGCCACGTCATAGCTGGGCAACCCGGCGTCCATCGGCAATTGCTGGAAAGCCAGCAGCGCGTCGATGGCATCGGCAAACAATTGATCGGCATTTTCGCAGTCAATCACATCCAAATAGGTTTTTTGCCCAAGGTCATTAAGCAAAAGAAAGCCCTGGGACAAATCTTCTGCATATATTTGCGGAACATTTATGTCTGATTTCGCCAGCATTCGAGCGATATCGACGAAAGGTTTGCAGTTTTCCTGGGGTGGCGGAGCGTCCATCACAATGAACGTGCGGCCCTCGCCCTCCCAGCGGAAGTACCGCCTGAAACTCGCGTCGCTGCTGGCCCCGGTCAATGTGGCCGGGGGCACGGCACCCCAACCCTGAGTCGCAAAAAGGATAGGTAACTGCTGATCAAGCCAGACTTTCAGGTGTTGCAAACGTAGATCTTGGTCGGGCATTACAAGGGTCTCCGACGGCGCTAGCCGTCAAGCGGGTCATGCTTTATTATCACCCATCTTTTTCAGACCATCGAGAGGCGTGCGGCCCACACCGCGGGCAGATGGCACGCAGGAAGCCCGGACTAATAAGATGGCATTGAAATCCCCCGCGTTTCGTAGAAAATTTCCGTTGCTGGTAACCGGCAGTCTGCTGGCCATGCAACCCTTCGCCACCTCATTCGTGGTCGCCGCGGAACAGTATGACTGCTCAGTCTCTGCTTCGGGTGCCTGGGATTGCGCGCCGAAAGCCAGCGCAGCCCCTTTGCCACCGCGTCCGGTGCATGACGGCAGTGCCGTCAGCTCGGCCAACAGCACGCCGCAAGGCGAGGCTGCGGGTGCCGAAGCCGTGCCGCAGACCAAGTTGGTCACCGAATCCAAGGGCCGTGGCCTGCGCTCGCGCAGCGCCGACTACAGCCACCTGGACTGGGTCCCTCGGGAAAACCTCACCGCTGCGCAACTGGCCGAAACCGGCCCTTATTGCGCCGGTGCGTACATCGAGCCGATCCGTCCTGGCATGAACGACAAGACGGACAAGAGCGACGCGCCGACCTTCATCGGTGCCAAGGCCTCTCGTTACGAGCAGGAAACACAAGTCGCAACCCTGGCCGGTGACGTGGTCATGCGCCAGGGCAGCATGCAGGTCGAGGCCGACGAGGCCAGCCTGTACCAGGCCGAGAACCGCGGTGAGCTGAACGGCAAGGTGCGCCTGCGCGACAACGGCGCGCTGATCGTCGGCGACCACGCCCAGGTCCAACTGGACACCGGCGCAGCGCAGATCGACAACGCCGAATACGTGATGCACAAATCGCGCATCCGCGGTAACGCGCTGTACGCCAAGCGTGCCGAAAACGCGATCATCCGTCTCAAGGACGGTACGTACACCACCTGCGAGCCGGACAGCAATGCCTGGCAACTGCGCGGCAACAACATCACGTTGAACCCGGCCACCGGCTTCGGTACGGCGACCAACGCGACGTTGCGGGTCAAGAACATCCCGATCCTGTACACCCCGTATATCTATTTCCCGATTGACGATCGTCGTCAGTCCGGCTTCCTGCCGCCGAGCTTCAGCTCGGGCGGGGAAAGTGGCTTTACGCTGGTAACGCCTTACTACTTCAACCTGGCGCCGAACTACGATGCCACGTTGTATCCGCAATACATGACCAAGCGCGGCATGTTGATGGAAGGCGAGTTCCGCTACCTCACCAAGTCCAGCGAAGGTCAGTTCGGCGGTGCGTATCTGAACGATGACAGCGACGAGCGGAAGAAACAGAGCGACTACAACAAAACCCGTTATATGCTCAATTGGCAGCACAAGGGTGGGCTGGATTCGCGCTTATTGACTGAGATCGACTACACCAAGATCAGCGATCCATTCTACTTCCAGGATCTGAAGTCCAATCAGATTGGCGTCGAGTCTCGTGAATTCGTCAACCAGCAAGGTACTGCCAGCTATCGCGGCGATACTTATACGGCTCAGCTGAACCTGCAAGCCTACGAGCTGGCGACGATCTCGCAGATCACTCCATACAACCGGTTACCGCAGCTGACCATCAACGGTGCACTGCCTTACCGTCCTGGCGGGCTGTACTTTGCTTATGACGCCGAGGCTGTCCGGTTTGATCGGGATCTGAGGACTGGCAATATTTTCAATAAGGATGGAGGCCCGTTTCCCAACGGCGAACCCCGTCTGGATACCTACGTGAGAGGGCTAACACGTGCAAACGGTACGCGGTTGAACGCGGCCCCAAGCATATCGTTACCGATGAATTCAAGTTACGGGTTCATTACTCCGAAGCTCAAGTACGCCTACACCAAGTACGATCTTGATCTCGACGGCGCCGGCAAACAGCAAATGATTGACGCGGGGCAGAAATTCAAGAGCTCGCAAGATCGCTCCGTACCAATCGCCAGCGTCGACAGCGGGCTGTTCTTTGATCGCAGCACCCAGTGGTTTGGCAAAAACTACACTCAGACCCTGGAGCCGCGCCTGTTCTATCTCTATGTTCCAGAGAAAGACCAGTCCGATATCCCAGTGTTCGATAGCAGCGAAACCACGTTCAACTACAACTCGTTGTTCCGTGACAACCGCTTCTCGGGCACTGACCGGATCGGTGACGAAAACAAACTGTCGATGGGCCTGACCAGTCGCTGGATCGAAGAAAACGGCTTTGAGCGTCAGCGTGTCGCCATCGGCCAAGCGCTGTACTTCAAGGACCGCGAGGTTCAACTGCCTGGCATCGTGGCCGCCGACCGCGCCGACTCGCAATCGGACGTCTCGCCAATCGCCCTGGACTACGAGTTCCGCTTCAACCGCGACTGGCGTGCGACCGCCGACTATAACTGGGACACCGAGGAGCACGCGGCTCGCTCCGGTAGCGCAATGTTCCATTACCAGCCGGAAGACAACCCGAACAAGGTTATCAACGTTGGTTATCGCTATCGTAACGACCAGGTGGTCTACAACCAGTTGACCGGTAAATGGCAGTTTGGTGGCGATTACGGTACCGAAGGGCAACCAGGCTTCGAGAAGGATTACTACAAAATCCAGCAACACGACTTCTCGATGATGTGGCCGATCGTTCCACAGTGGAACCTGATTACCCGCTGGCAGTATGACTATGCACGCAACCGTACCCTGGAAGCCTTTGGTGGTTTCGAATACGACAACTGCTGCTGGAAACTGCGCGTGATCAACCGTTATTGGGTTTCCAACGACGAATACACCCAGATCGCCCCGCAGAACGAAAAAGGCGACCACGGGCTCTTCCTCCAAATCGTCCTCAAGGGACTCGGCGGCCTGACTGGCGCCAAGGTAGAGAGCTTCCTCGACAAAGGCATCCAAGGTTATCGTGAACGTGAAGATAAAGCTTTCTGAGTGTCTGCGCCCGCTGATGCTGGGCGCGCTGTTCCTGGGTACAGCTGCGGCACACGCGGCAGTGCAACCGTTGGACAAGGTAGTGGCCATCGTCGATAACGACGTGATCATGCAGAGCCAACTCGACCAACGGGTCAAGGAAGTTCAGCAAACCATCGCCAAGCGCGGTGGTGGCGTGCCGCCGACCAGCGTCCTGGACCAGCAGGTGCTGGAACGCCTGATCGTCGAAAACCTGCAATTGCAGATTGGCGACCGCTCGGGCATCCGCATCACCGACGAAGAACTGAACCAGGCCGTCGGCACCATCGCTCAGCGCAACAACATGAGCATTGATCAGTTCCGTGCGGCCCTGGCTCGTGATGGCCTCTCCTATGAGGACGCCCGTGACCAGATCCGCCGCGAAATGATCATCAGCCGTGTGCGCCAGCGCCGTGTGGCCGAACGCGTGCAGGTCTCGGAGCAGGAAGTGAAGAACTTCCTGGCCTCGGACCTGGGCAAGATGCAGCTCTCCGAAGAACTGCGCCTGGCCAATATCCTGATCCCGACGCCTGACAGCGCCAATGCCGAGCAGCTCAACGCTGCCGCAGCCAAGACCCAGGCTATCTATGACCGTCTCAAGGCAGGTGCTGACTTTGCCCAGATGGCCATCGCCCAATCCGGCAGCGACAACGCCCTTGAAGGCGGTGACATGGGCTGGCGTAAAGCTGCTCAATTGCCACCACCGTTTGACCGTGAGCTGAGCGCCATGGAAGTGGGTGGTATCACCCAACCTGCGCGCACGCCTGGCGGCTTCATCATTCTCAAGTTGCTGGAGCGTCGCGGCGGTGAGGCTTCGTTGAAGGACGAAGTGCATGTCCGCCACATCCTGGTCAAGCCAAGCGAGATTCGCACCGAGGCTCAAACCAAGGAACTGGCGCAGAAGATCTATGAGCGCATCGAAGGCGGCGAAGACTTCGCCACCCTGGCCAAAAGCTTCTCGGAAGACCCGGGTTCCGCCCTCAACGGTGGCGACCTGAACTGGATCGACCCACGGGCCCTGGTACCCGAGTTCCAGCAAGTCATGAACGATACGCCGCAAGGCGTGCTATCCAAGCCGTTCAAGACCCAATACGGCTGGCATGTCCTGGAAGTCCTTGGCCGCCGCGCCACCGACAACACCACCCAGGCCCGCGAGCAGCAAGCGCTGACCGTATTGCGTAACCGCAAGTACGATGAAGAGCTGCAAACCTGGTTGCGTCAGATCCGTGACGAAGCCTACGTGGAAAACAAGCTTCCTGGCGCCGAACCGACAGGCACCGACCAGGCAGCCCAGTGAAACCCCAGCGTTTCGCGTTGACACCCGGCGAGCCGGCCGGCATAGGTCCAGACCTGTGCCTGCTGCTCGCCTCGCACGCCCAGCCACATCCCCTGATTGCCATTACCAGCCGCGACCTGCTCCTTGAGCGGGCCGCGCAGTTGGGCGTGGCGGTCAACTTGTTGGACGCCGCACCGGGCAACTGGCCCGACCTGCCAGCACCCGCGGGCAGCCTGTATGTGTGGGACACCCCGCTGCAAGCCAAGGTGGTCGCCGGGCATCTGGACAAGGCCAATGCGGCGTTTGTGCTAGAGACCCTGACCCGTGCCGGGCAAGGCTGCATCAACGGCGACTTCGCCGGCATGATCACCGCCCCTGTGCACAAAGGCGTGATCAACGAATCAGGCATCGCCTTTTCCGGTCACACCGAATTCCTCGCCGAACTGACGAACACTGCGCAAGTGGTGATGATGTTGGCCACGCGCGGCCTGCGAGTCGCATTGGTGACCACGCATCTGCCACTGCGCGAGATTGCCGATGCCATTACCGTCGAACGCCTGGAGCGTGTAACGCGCATCCTGCACGCCGACCTGCAACAAAAATTCGGCATTGCCCAACCGCGCATCCTGGTCTGCGGGCTCAACCCCCACGCCGGCGAAGGCGGCCACTTGGGCCATGAAGAAATCGACATCATCGAACCAACCCTGGAGCGTCTGCGCCAAGAAGGCATGGACCTGCGTGGCCCACTGCCTGCGGACACTCTGTTTACCCCCAAATATCTGGAGCACTGCGATGCAGTGCTGGCGATGTACCATGACCAGGGGCTGCCGGTGCTGAAATACAAAGGCTTCGGCGCCGCTGTCAACGTGACACTGGGCCTGCCGATCATCCGCACCTCCGTCGACCATGGCACCGCCCTGGACTTGGCGGGCAGCGGCAAGATCGATACCGGCAGCCTGCACGTGGCCCTGGAAACCGCCTATCAGATGGCCGAGACCCGTATATGACCGAGCATTACCAACACCGGGCGCGCAAGCGCTTCGGGCAAAACTTCCTGCACGATGCCGGCGTCATCGACCGCATCCTGCGCTCCATCCATGCCAAGCCTGAAGACCGCCTGCTGGAAATCGGTCCGGGCCAGGGCGCACTGACCCAGGGCCTGCTCAACAGCGGAGGACAGTTGGATGTGATTGAGCTGGATAAAGACCTGGTTCCGATCCTCAACCAGCAATTCGCCGGCAAGCCCAACTTCAACCTGCACCAGGGCGATGCACTGAAGTTCGACTTCAACAGCCTCAATGCTGCCCCCCACAGCCTGCGGGTTGTCGGCAACCTGCCGTATAACATCTCCACACCGCTGATTTTTCACCTGCTGAACAACGCAGGCATCATCCGCGACATGCACTTCATGCTGCAAAAGGAAGTGGTCGAGCGCCTGGCGGCCGGCCCAGGCGGCGGTGATTGGGGTCGCCTGTCGATCATGGTTCAGTACCACTGCCGGGTCGAGCACCTGTTCAATGTGGGCCCGGGCGCGTTCAATCCGCCGCCAAAAGTCGATTCGGCGATTGTGCGCCTGGTGCCGCATGCAGTCCTTCCGCACCCGGCCAAGGATCATCGCCTGCTGGAGCGGGTCGTGCGCGAAGCATTCAACCAGCGGCGCAAGACCTTGCGCAACACGCTCAAGGCACTCTTGAGCAACGCCGAGATCGAAGCCGCCGGTGTCGACGGCAGCCTGCGCCCGGAGCAGTTGGACCTGGCCGCGTTCGTGCGTCTGGCGGACCAGCTAGCCATCCAGCCAGCGCCTGTCGTCGACTGACCCACCGCCATCGCCGGCAAGCCGGCTCCTGCACGGGAGCGCACCAGGTCAGACAGCATGTCTGGCCTAGTGCCCACCTCATGGCCTAGACTGATCCGCATCTGCTGTCCTCCGCTTTTGCTCTTAAGGCCTCTTGCATGTCCGATCCTCGCTATCAGATCGACGTCAGCGTCGTCACCCGCTTCCTGGCGGAACAATCGCAACCCGAACAGAATCGCTATGCCTTTGCCTACACCGTCACGGTGAAGAACAATGGCCAGGTGCCTGCCAAGCTGTTGTCTCGCCACTGGGTGATCACCGACGGTGACGGCCATGTCGAGGAAGTGCGCGGTGCCGGCGTCATCGGCCAACAGCCACTGATCGGCAGCGGCGCAAGCCACACCTACAGCAGCGGCACCGTGATGACCTCCAAGGTCGGCACGATGCAAGGCAGCTACCAGATGCTGGCCGACGACGGCAAACACTTCGACGCCATCATTGCCCCCTTCCGCCTGGCGGTGCCGGGAGCCCTGCACTGATGGCAACCTATGCTGTCGGCGACCTGCAAGGCTGCCTGGAGCCGCTCAAATGCCTGCTTGACCGCGTAGCCTTCGACCCAGCCAAGGATCGCCTGTGGCTGGTGGGCGACCTGGTCAACCGCGGCCCGCAATCCCTGGAAACCCTGCGCTACCTTTATCGTCTACGCGATTCCCTGGTGTGCGTGCTGGGCAACCATGACCTGCACCTGCTGGCGGCCGGCAATAACATCGAGCGCCTGAAAAAAGGCGACACCCTGCGCGAAATCCTCGAAGCACCGGATCGCGCCGAGCTGCTCGACTGGCTGCGTCGGCAGAAACTCGTGCATTACGATGAAAGCCGTAATACCGCCCTGGTGCATGCCGGCATCCCGCCGCAGTGGACCCTCAAGAAGGCGCTCAAATGTGCCGCCGAAGTCGAAGCCGCCCTGGCCGATGACACCCTGTTCGCCACTTATCTGGACGGCATGTACGGCAATGAGCCGGTCAAGTGGGATAACGACCTGACAGGCGTCGCCCGCCTGCGAGTCATCACCAACTACTTCACGCGCATGCGCTTTTGCACCGCCGAAGGCAAACTCGACCTAAAGAGCAAGGAAGGCGCAGAAACCGCCCTGCCCGGCTATAAACCCTGGTTCGCCCACAAGGAGCGCAAGACTCGTGAGACGAAGATCATCTTCGGTCACTGGGCCGCCCTTGAAGGCCACTGCGACGAGCCCGGCGTATTCGCCCTCGACACCGGATGTGTCTGGGGCGGCGCCATGACCCTGATGAACATCGACACCGGCGAGCGCCTGAGCTGCCAGTGCGAATCTCCCCTTCCCGTTACACTGCCGGCTGCCGCCAAGCGCTAGACGCCGCTTGCCGCCCGCCCAAGGAGCCCGCCATGAGCGAATTCAAACGTATCCCTCCCGAACAAGCCCAAGCCCTGCGTGAGCAAGGCGCCGTGGTGGTGGACATCCGTGACCAGCCTACTTACGCTGCGGCCCATATCGCCGGGGCCAAGCATTTGGACAACGTCAATATCGCCGACTTCATCCGTGCCGCCGACCTCGACGCACCGCTGATCGTTGCCTGCTATCACGGTAACTCCAGCCAGAGCGCGGCCGCCCATCTGGTCAGCCAGGGCTTCTCCGATGTCTACAGCCTGGACGGTGGCTTTGAGCTATGGCGTACGACCTATCCGGCAGAAATTGCCACAGGCGATTCGCAATAATTTTTTTCAAACCCCGCTACCCCGCGTCAAGCTTGGGCTCGCGCCGTTTCTGACGAACGGTGCGCCCAAACTAATTCGGCATCTTGCCTTGACCTCCCGGATTCCCAACTATCATTAAGCGCAGGCCATCCAAAACAGGGGAGAGCCGGTACACCGGCGTGCGGGTCATCGGTAGCGTTTCAGGGTGTTCTGGGGGGAAATGGCCACGGCAAGCGCCACTGGCTGCCAGCATCGACTGATTGATCCGGCGTCGGCTCCACGTATCGAGCGAGGTGACGACGTCATGAGTATTTTTAGCCACTTCCAACAACGCTTCGAGTCCACACAGCAGGAAGAACTCACGCTGCAAGAGTATCTTGAGCTGTGCAAAAAAGACCGCAGCACCTACGCATCGGCCGCCGAGCGCCTGCTACTGGCGATTGGTGAGCCGGAGCTGGTAGACACCTCCAACAATTCACGGCTGTCGCGAATTTTCTCCAACAAGGTGATCCGCCGTTACCCGGCCTTTGAAGACTTCCATGGCATGGAAGAATGCATCGACCAGATCGTCTCCTACTTCCGCCATGCCGCCCAAGGCCTGGAAGAGAAGAAACAGATCCTTTACCTGCTCGGCCCCGTGGGCGGCGGTAAATCTTCCCTGGCCGAAAAACTCAAGCAACTGATCGAAAAGGTGCCGTTCTACGCGATCAAGGGCTCCCCGGTGTTCGAGTCGCCCCTTGGCCTGTTCAACGCCACGGAAGATGGCGCAATCCTCGAAGAAGACTTCGGCATCCCACGGCGCTACCTCAATACCATCATGTCGCCCTGGGCCACCAAGCGCCTGGCCGAGTTTGGCGGCGATATCAGCCAGTTCCGGGTGGTGAAGCTCTATCCGTCGATCCTCAACCAGATCGGTGTCGCCAAGACCGAACCGGGGGATGAGAACAACCAGGATATTTCGGCGCTGGTGGGCAAGGTCGATATCCGCAAACTGGAGGAGTTCCCACAGAACGACGCCGATGCCTATAGCTACTCGGGCGCGCTGTGCCGGGCCAACCAGGGCCTGATGGAGTTCGTGGAGATGTTCAAGGCGCCGATCAAGGTGCTGCACCCACTGCTCACCGCGACCCAGGAAGGCAACTACAACAGTACCGAAGGCCTGGGGGCGATTCCGTTCACTGGCATCCTGCTGGCCCACTCCAACGAATCGGAGTGGCACACCTTCCGCAACAACAAGAACAACGAAGCCTTCATCGACCGGATCTATATCGTCAAGGTCCCGTACTGCCTGCGAGTCAGCGATGAAATCAAGATTTACGACAAGCTGCTGTTCAACAGCTCCCTGGCCAAGGCCCATTGCGCACCAGACACCCTGAAGATGCTCGCCCAGTTCACCGTGCTGTCGCGCCTCAAGGAGCCGGAAAACTCGAACATCTATTCGAAAATGCGCGTCTACGACGGGGAAAACCTCAAGGACACCGACCCCAAGGCCAAGTCGATCCAGGAGTACCGCGATACGGCGGGCGTGGATGAGGGCATGAACGGCCTGTCGACCCGCTTCGCGTTCAAGATCCTGTCCAAGGTCTTCAACTTCGACCCCCATGAGATCGCGGCCAACCCGGTGCACCTGCTCTATGTACTGGAACAGCAGATCGAACAGGAGCAATTCCAGGCCGAAACCCGCGAGCGCTACCTGCGCTTCCTCAAGGAGTACCTGGCACCGCGCTATATCGAGTTCATCGGCAAGGAAATCCAGACCGCTTACCTGGAGTCCTACAGCGAATACGGGCAGAACATCTTCGATCGCTATGTGCTTTACGCAGACTTCTGGATCCAGGACCAGGAATACCGCGACCCGGAAACCGGCGAGATCCTCAACCGCGTAGCCCTCAACGAGGAACTGGAGAAGATCGAAAAACCGGCCGGCATCAGCAATCCGAAGGATTTCCGCAACGAAATCGTCAACTTCGTACTGCGCGCCCGGGCCAACAACAACGGCAAGAACCCTACCTGGCTCAGCTACGAGAAGCTGCGGGTGGTCATCGAGAAGAAAATGTTCTCCAACACCGAGGACCTGCTGCCAGTCATCAGCTTCAACGCCAAGGCCAGCAAGGAGGACCAGCAAAAACACAACGACTTCGTCACACGAATGGTCGAGCGTGGCTACACCGACAAACAGGTACGACTTCTTTCGGAATGGTACCTACGGGTCCGGAAATCGCAGTGAGAGAAGCAGCTGCAAGCTTCTAGCTGCAAGCTGCAAGAGAAAAGCCACTGGGCCCTGCGTTAACGGGCTCTCTCTTGCAGCTTGAAGCTTACGACTTGAAGCTCCCCGGAGGGCCCCATGAGCTATGTGATCGACCGACGCCTCAATGGCAAGAACAAGAGCACGGTAAACCGTCAGCGTTTCCTGCGGCGTTACCGTGACCACATCAAAAAAGCCGTCGAAGAGGCGGTGAGTCGCCGTTCCATTACCGATATGGAGCATGGCGAGCAGATCAGCATTCCCGGTCGTGATATCGACGAACCGGTGCTGCATCACGGCCGCGGCGGCAAGCAGACCGTGGTTCATCCGGGAAACAAGGAATTCACCACCGGCGAGCATATCCAGCGCCCTCAAGGCGGCGGGGGCGGTAAAGGCCCAGGCAAGGCCGGCAACTCCGGCGAAGGCATGGACGAGTTCGTGTTCCAGATTACCCAGGAGGAATTCCTCGAATTCATGTTCGAGGACCTGGAACTGCCCAACCTGGTCAAGCGCAACCTGACCGGCACCGACACCTTCAAGACCGTACGCGCCGGCATCAGCAACGAGGGAAACCCCTCGCGGATCAATATCATCCGCACCCTACGCTCGGCCCATGCGAGGCGTATCGCCCTGTCGGGTAGCAGCCGCGCCAAACTCAAGGAGGCCAAGGAAGAATTGGCGCGATTGAAGCGCGAAGAACCGGACAACTTCGGCGATATCCAGGAAATCGAGGCAGAAATCGAGAAACTCAGCGCGCGCATTCACCGCGTGCCATTCCTCGACACCTTCGACTTGAAATACAACCTGCTGGTCAAGCAACCCAACCCCAGCTCCAAGGCGGTAATGTTCTGCCTGATGGACGTTTCCGGCTCGATGACCCAGGCGACCAAGGACATCGCCAAGCGCTTCTTTATCCTGCTGTACCTGTTTCTCAAGCGAAACTACGACAAGATCGACGTCGTCTTCATTCGCCATCACACCAGTGCCCGCGAGGTCGACGAAGAAGAGTTCTTCTATTCCAGGGAGACCGGCGGCACCATCGTCTCCAGCGCGCTGAAACTGATGCAGGAAATCATGGCTGAGCGCTATCCCGCCAACGAATGGAACATCTACGCCGCCCAGGCTTCCGATGGCGACAACTGGAACGACGACTCGCCCATCTGCCGCGACATCCTGATCAACCAGATCATGCCGTTCGTGCAGTACTACACTTATGTGGAGATTACCCCCCGCGAGCACCAGGCCCTGTGGTTCGAATACGAACGCATCGGTGAAGCTTTCGCCGATACTTTCGCCCAGCAACAACTGGTCTCGGCCGGCGATATCTATCCGGTCTTCCGTGAACTCTTCCAGCGCAGGTTAGTGACATGACCGCCAAAGAGCATAAGCGCCAACCCATTTCCACGGGGTCCGAATGGACCTTCGAACTGATCCAGGCCTATGACCGGGAAATCAGCCGCATTGCGGCCGGATATGCTCTGGATACCTATCCCAACCAGATCGAAGTGATCACCGCCGAGCAGATGATGGACGCGTATGCCTCGGTGGGCATGCCCCTGGGCTATCACCATTGGTCCTACGGCAAGCACTTCCTCAGCACCGAGAAGTCCTACACCCGGGGCCAGATGGGGCTGGCCTACGAGATCGTGATCAACTCCGACCCGTGCATTGCCTACCTAATGGAAGAAAACACCATCTGCATGCAGGCGCTGGTGGTGGCTCATGCGTGCTATGGCCACAACAGTTTTTTCAAGGGCAACTACCTGTTCCGCACCTGGACCGACGCCAGCTCGATCATCGATTACCTGGTGTTCGCCAAGCAGTACATCATGCAATGCGAGGAGCGCCACGGGATCGATGCGGTGGAAGACCTGCTCGATTCCTGTCATGCCCTGATGAACTACGGGGTGGACCGCTACAAGCGCCCCTACCCCATTTCCGCGGAGGAGGAACGGCTGCGGCAGAAGGATCGAGAAGAGCATCTGCAAAAGCAGATCAACGACCTGTGGCGCACCATCCCCAAACGTGCCGACAAAAACAGCGACAAGGACAATGCACGCTTCCCCGTCGAGCCCCAGGAAAACATCCTCTACTTCCTGGAAAAACACGCCCCGCTGCTGGAGCCATGGCAACGGGAAATCGTGCGGATCGTGCGCAAGATCGCCCAGTATTTCTATCCACAGCGCCAGACCCAGGTGATGAACGAGGGTTGGGCCACGTTCTGGCATTACACCCTGATGAACGACCTGTATGACGAAGGGCTCGTGACTGATGGCTTCATGATGGAGTTCCTCACCTCCCATACCAGCGTGGTCTTCCAGCCGGGCTTTGACAGCCCCTACTACAGCGGCATCAACCCCTATGCACTGGGCTTTGCCATGTATCGCGATATCCGGCGTATGTGCGAACACCCGACCGAAGAGGATCGCCGCTGGTTCCCGGAGATCGCCGGCAGCGACTGGCTATCAACCATCAAGTTCGCCATGAGCAGCTTCAAGGATGAGAGTTTTATCCTGCAGTACCTGTCGCCCCAGGTGATCCGCGACCTCAAACTGTTCAGCATCATGGATGACGACCTCAAGGACGACCTGCTGGTACCCGCGATCCACGACGAAGCCGGTTACCGCACCATCCGCGAGACCCTGGCGGCCCAGTACAACCTGGGCAACCGCGAGCCCAACGTGCAGATCTACAGTATCGATATGCGCGGAGATCGCTCCCTGACCCTGCGCCACCAGCAACATGACCGCAAACCCCTGGGAGAGTCCACAGACGAAGTACTCAAGCACTTGCACCGGCTATGGGGGTTCGATATTCATCTGGAAACGCTGCAAGGCGATCAGGTCATGAAGACTCACCACGTGCCACCGCGCAACGAACACAACGACAACGATTACGGCCGCCTGGACCTGGCCGTCATTCACCTTTGACGCAGCATTGCCTCCATTGGCCAGGCACAGGCGTTATCCTGTAGGGCTAATGGAGGCTTTTTCATGCGAATTTACAAAGTCGGCGGTGCGGTACGTGATCGCCTGCTGGGCATCCCGGTTACCGATATCGACCGCGTCGTTGTAGGTGCCACCACCGAAGAAATGCTCGCCAGGGGCTACAAGCCTGTGGGCTCTGACTTCCCTGTGTTCCTTGACCCGAGTAATGGCGACGAATACGCCCTCGCCCGCACCGAACGCAAGAGTGGCCGGGGTTATGGCGGTTTTGTGTTTCACGCCAGCCCCGATGTCACCCTGGAAGAAGACCTGATCCGCCGCGACCTGACCATCAACGCCATGGCCGAGGATGACGACGGTAACCTGACCGATCCGTACCACGGCCAACGTGATCTCAAAGCCCGCATTTTACGTCACGTTTCCCCGGCATTCGCCGAAGATCCCCTGCGAGTCCTGCGGGTCGCACGATTTGCCGCACGTTATGCCGGACTTGGGTTTACCGTCGCCCCCGAAACCCTCGAACTCATGCACCAGCTCAGTGACTCCGGCGAACTGGAAGCCCTGACACCCGAGCGGTGCTGGAAGGAAATTTCCCGGGCGCTGATGGAAGATCAGCCCCAGGTATTTATCCAGGTGCTGCGCGACTGTCACGCCCTGAAAACCTTGCTGCCGGAAGTGGATGCGCTGTTCGGCGTTCCACAACCCGAAGCGCACCATCCAGAAATTGATACCGGCATTCACACCTTGAGCGTGCTGGAACAGGCCGCCCTGCACCGCCAACCCTTGACCGTGCGCTGGGCTTGCCTGCTGCATGATCTGGGCAAGGGCCTGACGCCTGTGGATAAGTTGCCCCGACACATCGCCCACGAACAGAGGGGCCTGAAGCTGATCAAGGCGATCAATGAGCGCTTCAAAGCACCGAAAGACTGCCAGGAACTGGCGCTGCTGGTAGGTGAATACCACACCCACGGTCATCGGGCGCTGGAGCTCAAGGCTTCGACGCTGCTGGAGTTGCTGCAGAGTTTTGATGTATTCCGCCGGCCACAGCGCTTCGAAGAGTTTATCGTCGCATGCGAAATGGACGCGCGTGGGCGCAAGGGCCTTGAGCAGAGAAGTTATCCACAGGCGGATTATTTACGGGCTGCCGCGCAGGTGGCGCGAGGTGTTGCAGTGGCGCCGCTGCTGGAGAAAGGCTTCAAGGGCCCGGAACTGGGCGAAGCCCTCAAGCGCGAACGGCTCAAGGCCCTGAAAGCCTACAAGGAACAACATTCACTGTAGGAGCGGGCTTGCCCGCGAAAAACGCCAGAACGACACAGTAAACCTGTATGCCCGCGTTATCGTTGATGTTTTTCGCGAGCAAGCTCGCTCCTACAGAAGAACGTCCGGGGTCAGTTGCTGGTCGCGCCATTTGAAGACCACAGGTGCCAGCACCTGATCGATCTGTGCATCGCGCCACAACGCGGCAAACGTTTTGCCCACTACAGGATGCACACGTTCCGGCGCCATCAACGACAGCGGCCACAACACAAAGGCGTTCTTCAGGATTTCCGCCCGCGGCAACACCAGACCATCGAAATCACCGGTCAGGTCGCCATACAACAACACATCAATATCCAGTGGCAGCCCCTTGCGATTCGGGGCATAGCGGCCATTATCGGCCTCGATCGACTTCAACCGCCGATCCAGTTCCGCCAACGATAAATCGGTATACGCCGACACCACCAGATTGAAGAACGGTCCACTCTTGATTCCCACCGGCTGGCTTTCGAACACGGCGGAGCAGCGCAAACCCGTCAAAAAGCCTGAGAGCGCGTCAAGGCCCGCATGCAAATGAGGCTCGCGCTCGATATTGCTGCCAAGACCAAGGTAAACCTGAGTTAGCGACATCCGCGCTCGATCTCCACGCCCACGCCCTTGGCAGCCGGGACGGCACCGGGCTTGGTCAACTTGAGGTGCAGCCAGGGAATCTGGAACTCTTCCATCAAAACTTGCGCCAGGCGCTCGGCAAACGTTTCCACCAGCTGGAATTGCGCTTGCGCGGCAAAAGCCTGGATACGTGTGGAAACACTGGCGTAGTCGAGCGCCAGGGTCAGGTCATCACCGGCCGCGGCCGGGCGATTGTCCCAGGCGAAACTCAGGTCCAGGCGCAGGCACTGACGGATACCTCGCTCCCAGTCGTAGGCCCCGATCACGGTGTCGACTTCCAGGCCTTCGATAAACACTCTGTCCAAGCACTCTTCTCCACAGCACGACAAGGGCGCAATGCCCCGTTAGAATCAAGGCGTCCTCGCCCGGAATAGTTAGCATGTCTTGGTTACTGGCGACCCTCGCCTACCTGCTCGGCTCGCTGTCCTTTGCCATCTTGCTCAGCCGCCTGACGGGAAATCCCGACCCGCGAATGAGTGGCTCAGGCAATGCCGGCGCCACCAACATGTTGCGCCTGGCCGGTAAAAAACTCGCCGTACTGACGTTGTTCGGCGACGTCTGCAAAGGCCTGTTGCCGGTACTGATCGCCGATCTCGCCGGCCTCTCCCTGCAACAACAAGCCTGGATTGGCGTATGCGCCGTGCTCGGCCATCTGTTCCCACTGTACTTTCGCTTTCGCGGCGGCAAGGGCGTCGCGACGGCGGCCGGCATGCTGCTGGGGATCTACCCGCCAGCGGCGCTACTGGCCATTGCCGCCTGGTTGCTGACGTTCTACCTGACCCGCACCAGCTCCCTCGCAGCGTTGATCGCCACCCCCCTGACCCTGCCGCTGCTGGCCTGGCAGGAACCGGCAGCGCTGCTACCGATGAGCGTGCTCACCCTGCTGATCGTCTGGCGCCATCGCGGCAATTTACGCGACCTGTTTGCCGGGCGCGAACGGCATTTTTAAATACCCCGGTGAACCCGGCTCATGTTCGTCGATCACAACGGCGGCAACTGCTCCATCGGCCAGCGCGCCTGCACGCTGATGGCCAGGCTCTCGTGCTGGCCTGCCTGCAAGCGCTGGCAACCGGCAAAAGCGATCATCGCGCCGTTATCGGTGCAGAACTCGGGGCGCGCGTAAAACACATCGCCCTTGAGGTCGCCGAGCATTTTTTCCAGCGACAGACGTAACGCCTGGTTGGCGCTGACGCCGCCAGCAATCACCAGGCGCTTCATGCCCGCCTGCTTCAAGGCGCGCTTGCACTTGATGGTCAAAGTCTCCACCACCGCCTGCTGGAACGCCAGAGAGATGTCGCAACGGACTTGCTCACTGTCGTCCCCGGCGCTGACGCTTTGCTGCCAGGTGTTCAAGGCCGAGGTTTTCAAGCCACTGAAGCTGAACATCAGGCCCGGGCGATCACACATGGGACGCGGGAAGGTATAGCGCCCTGCCACGCCTTTTTGCGCCAGGCGCGCGATTTCCGGCCCACCGGGATAATTGAGGCCCATCATCTTGGCAGTCTTGTCGAAAGCTTCGCCGGCGGCATCGTCCAGGGTTTCCCCCAGAAGCGTGTACTGACCGATTGCATCGACCTGAACCAACTGCGTATGCCCCCCCGAAACCAACAAAGCGACGAACGGGAACCCGGGTGGGTTTTCTTCCAGCATGGGTGCCAATAAATGGCCTTCCATATGGTGCACGCCAAGGGCTGGAATACCCCAGGCAAATGCCAGTGCCTGGGCGCAGGAAGCCCCAACCAGCAGGGCCCCGACCAATCCAGGGCCGGCGGTGTAGGCAATGGCATCAATCTCGGTCGCGACACAATCGGCCTCGTCCAACACCTGGCGGATCAATGGCAGCATGCGTTTGACGTGATCACGGCTGGCCAGCTCCGGCACCACGCCGCCATAGGCGCGGTGCAAGTCGATCTGACTGAACAGTGCATCGGCCAAAAGCCCGCGTTCACTGTCGTAAAGCGCGACGCCGGTCTCGTCGCAGGAGGTTTCTAAGCCCAGTACTAACATGGGTTTGCGCCTTGTAGAGGCTGAATTCGAAGGCGCGCATAATAGTCGCCACTTCCGGCCCCGACCAGCGGTTTTCGATCAGAGGCTTTGCATTCCGGTCAATGAGGGGTTAACATCCGCAACCCTTAAAAACCGACGACCTCAGCCGCGAATTTTTTGCGACGAGAACGTTGATTCCCGGTAATGAAAGAAGGTAGCTCTGGATGCCAGCCGTCAAAGTAAAAGAGAACGAACCCTTCGACGTAGCTCTGCGTCGTTTCAAGCGCTCCTGCGAAAAAGCCGGTGTTCTGGCTGAAGTTCGTAGCCGCGAATTTTATGAGAAGCCAACTTCTGAGCGTAAGCGTAAAGCAGCAGCCGCTGTTAAGCGTCACGCCAAGAAAGTTCAGCGCGAACAGCGCCGCGCCGTTCGTCTGTACTAATACACAGACGTTCGTAGCAAGCTTCTGCCAAGCCCGGCCCTCAGCCGGGCTGTTGGCATTTGCAGATATCGCTTGATGCTTCACCGTCGACGCCGCACACGCGACCGAGACAAAGCTTCACACGTCAGGACTGGCTCTTTTGCCAGCGGTGCACGTCTCTTCTGACGAGCCTATCAAGGCTACTGACGAGCACACCTATTTTTCAGGCAGGCGATCAATAGATCGGCTGTGCCCCACGATGAGCTTCCGAGGCCGCCATTGGCCGTGACCGGACTCCAGGGCAACACTTTCAAACACGTCGAAGACTGATTGGAACTAACGTCAGTGAACGCTCGACAGATAGACTTCCTGACAGCCCAAACAGACAATCGATGATCAAGACGCCGCCAAGTGCGCCTTGAGTGTGTCGCGGGCCCTCATTTACACGCAGTGATGACGAGAACGCCATGGCCGGGCTAATTCCCCAGAGCTTTATTGACGACCTTCTGAACCGCACCGACATCGTCGATGTTGTCAGCTCGCGCGTGCAAATGAAAAAGGCTGGCAAGAACTACACCGCCTGCTGCCCGTTCCACAAAGAAAAAACCCCATCATTCAGCGTCAGCCCCGACAAGCAGTTCTATTACTGCTTCGGCTGCGGCGCTGGCGGCAACGCCCTCGGCTTTATCATGGACCACGACAACCTGGATTTCCCCCAGGCCGTCGAGGAACTGGCCAAGGCCGCCGGCATGGAAATCCCTCGCGAAGAAAGTGGCCGGCCGCACAAACCGCGCCAGCCCACCGACTCGCCGCTGTACCCGCTGCTCACCGCCGCCGCCGAGTTCTACCGCCAGGCACTAAAAAGCCATCCCCAGCACAAAGCCGCCGTGAACTACCTCAAGGGCCGCGGCCTGACCGGGGAAATCGCTCGCGACTTTGGCCTGGGCTTCGCCCCGCCAGGCTGGGACAACCTGTACAAGCACCTGAGCAGCGACACCCTGCAGCAAAAAGCCATGATCGACGCCGGCCTGCTGGTGGAAAACGCCGAGACTGGCAAGCGTTATGACCGCTTCCGCGACCGGGTGATGTTCCCGATCCGCGACAGCCGTGGCCGCATCATTGCCTTTGGTGGCCGGGTGCTGGGCGACGACAAGCCTAAATACCTGAACTCCCCGGAAACCCCGGTGTTTCACAAGGGCCAGGAACTCTACGGCCTGTTCGAAGCGCGCAAGAACAATCGCAACCTCGATGAAATCATCGTGGTCGAAGGCTATATGGACGTCATCGCCCTGGCCCAACAAGGTCTGCGCAATGCCGTGGCGACCCTCGGCACCGCCACCAGTGAAGAACACATGAAGCGCCTGTTTCGCGTGGTGCCCAGCGTGCTGTTCTGCTTCGACGGCGACCAGGCCGGCCGCAATGCCGCCTGGCGCGCCCTCGAAGCCACGCTGTCGAGCCTGCAGGATGGGCGCCGCGCGCGCTTTCTGTTCCTGCCCGAAGGCGAAGACCCGGACACCCTGGTGCGCTCCGAAGGCACCGATGCGTTCCGCGCGCGCATTCATCAGCACGCACAACCGCTGGCCGATTATTTCTTCCAGCAATTGACTGAAGAAGCCGATCCGCGCTCCCTCGAAGGCAAGGCCCACATGGCCACGCTCGCGGCACCGCTGATCGACAAGGTACCCGGCGCCAACCTCAAGGCCCTGATGCGCCAGCGCCTGCTGGAAATCACCGGCCTGAGCGGCGAGGCAGTCAGCCAACTGGTGCATAGCGCACCACAGAATGCGCCACCGGCTTACGATCCAGGCTTCGACTACGACGCCATGCCGGACTACGCTGACTTTCACCAGCCCCAAGAAGCCTTTGCGCCTCAACAGGAGTGGACGCCGAAGAAACCCGGCGATGGCGGCAAAAAGTGGGACAAGAAGCCCTGGAGTAAAAACGGCAAGCGCGGCGACCGCGACGAGTCGTACGCCCCCCGTACGCCGGTGGCCGTAGAAGCCCCGACGCTGATTGCCCTGCGCACCCTGATCCACCACCCGCAACTGGCGGGCAAGGTAGAAAGTGCCGAGCATTTTGCCAACGAGAGCAATACCTACGCTCAGGTGCTAATCGCCCTGATCGAGGCCGTGCAGAAAAATCCTAAGCTAAACTCAATCCAGTTGATGGCCCGCTGGCACGGAACAGAACAAGGGCGACTATTGAAAGCCCTCGCCGAAAAGGAATGGCTAATTGACGGCGATAACCTTGAACAACAGTTTTTAGACACCATTACTAGGTTATCTGCGGGCCAGCATACGCAGACCCTCGATGAACTTATCAAGAAAGCAAGGCAGCCGGGATTGTCGGCTGAAGAGCAAATTCAGATAGCAAAACAGATGCGCGACCTCTTAAAACAGAATGTTTGCGCATCAAACCCGACCTCAACTGGCGCGTGAGGTCATAGCTCGGGTATAATCCTCGGCTTGTTTTTTGCCCGCCAAGACCTTCAGTGGATAGGGTGTTATGTCCGGAAAAGCGCAACAGCAGTCTCGTATCAAAGAGTTGATCGTCCTTGGTCGTGAGCAGGGTTACCTGACTTACGCGGAGGTCAACGACCACCTGCCGGAGGATATTTCAGATCCGGAACAGGTGGAAGACATCATCCGCATGATTAACGACATGGGGATCAACGTATTCGAAGCTGCGCCAGATAAGGATTCTCTTATGCTGGCGGACGCCGATACCGACGAGGCCGCCGCTGAAGAAGCTGCTGCCGCGCTGGCTGCTGTGGAGACCGATATCGGTCGTACCACCGACCCTGTGCGCATGTATATGCGTGAAATGGGTACCGTCGAGCTGCTGACACGCGAAGGCGAAATCGAAATCGCCAAGCGTATCGAAGAGGGCATCCGTGAAGTGATGGGCGCAATCGCGCACTTCCCAGGCACGGTTGACCACATTCTCTCCGAGTACACCCGCGTTACCACCGAAGGTGGCCGCCTGTCCGACGTCCTGAGCGGTTACATCGACCCGGACGACGGCATCGCGCCGCCTGCCGCCGAAATACCGCCGCCTGTCGACCCCAAAGCCGCGAAAGCGGACGACGAGACCGACGACGACGAGGCTGAAGCCAGCACCGACGACGAAGAAGAAGTCGAAAGCGGCCCGGATCCGATCATCGCAGCCCAGCGCTTTGGCGCCGTCTCCGATCAGATGGAACTGGCGCGCAAGGCCCTGAAGAAGCACGGTCGTGGCAGCAAGCAGGCAACCGCCGAACTGCTGGCCCTGGCTGAGCTGTTCATGCCGATCAAGCTGGTGCCCAAGCAATTCGAAGGCCTGGTTGAGCGGGTTCGTAGCGCCCTTGAGCGTCTGCGTGCACAAGAGCGTGCGATCATGCAGCTCTGTGTCCGTGATGCGCGCATGCCGCGTGCCGACTTCCTGCGCCAGTTCCCGGGCAATGAAGTTGACGAAAGCTGGACCGACGCACTGGCCAAGGGCAAAAGCAAATACGCTGAAGCCATTGGTCGCTTCCAGGCCGACATCGTTCGTTGCCAGCAGAAGCTGACTGCATTGCAGACCGAAACCGGTCTGACGATTGCCGAGATCAAGGACATCAACCGTCGCATGTCGATCGGCGAGGCCAAGGCCCGCCGCGCGAAGAAAGAGATGGTTGAAGCGAACTTGCGTCTGGTGATCTCCATCGCCAAGAAGTACACCAACCGTGGCCTGCAATTCCTCGACCTGATCCAGGAAGGCAACATCGGCTTGATGAAAGCGGTGGACAAGTTCGAATACCGTCGTGGCTACAAGTTCTCGACTTATGCCACCTGGTGGATCCGTCAGGCGATCACTCGCTCGATCGCCGACCAGGCCCGCACCATCCGTATTCCGGTGCACATGATCGAGACCATCAACAAGCTCAACCGTATTTCCCGGCAGATGTTGCAGGAAATGGGTCGTGAACCGACCCCGGAAGAGCTGGGCGAACGCATGGAAATGCCTGAGGATAAAATCCGCAAGGTATTGAAGATCGCTAAAGAGCCGATCTCCATGGAAACCCCGATCGGTGATGACGAAGACTCCCACCTGGGTGACTTCATCGAAGACTCGACCATGCAGTCGCCAATCGATGTCGCCACCGTTGAGAGCCTTAAAGAAGCGACACGCGACGTACTGTCCGGCCTCACTGCCCGTGAAGCCAAGGTACTGCGCATGCGTTTCGGCATCGACATGAATACCGACCACACCCTTGAGGAAGTCGGTAAGCAGTTTGACGTGACCCGCGAGCGGATCCGTCAGATCGAAGCCAAGGCGCTGCGCAAGTTGCGCCACCCGACGAGAAGCGAGCATTTGCGCTCCTTCCTCGACGAGTGATCACAAAACCCCCAGGCCCTGGCCTGGGGGTTTTGCTTTGTGCAGATTAAATTCTCCGCGCTTTACCCCCCCTCGCAATGCCCGTCTACACTCGAAACATTCCCCGTGCCATAACGAGACCGTTATGCCCAGACTGCCGGCCGTGCTACTGCTGTCGCTGCTGACCTGGACCGCAACGGCTGGCGCGTTGACTCTCACCGATGAAGAGCATGGCTGGTTGGCGGCCCACCCAGAATTGCGCCTGGGCGTTGATGCTTCGTGGCCGCCGTTTGAATACCGCGATGAAGAAGGCCGCTACCAGGGCCTGGCCGCCGACTATGTGCGGCTGATCCAGGAACGCCTGGGCATCAAGATCAGACTGATCGAGCCCGCCAACTGGAGCGCGCTACTGGAGCAGGCCCGGAACAACCAGCTCGACCTGTTGCCAGGGATTATGTCCACCCCGGAGCGTCAGGGTTTCCTGGCATTTTCCCGGCCTTACCTCGACTTCCCCATCGTCATTCTTGCCCATGAAGGCGGTGCCCAGCCCCGCTCCCTCAAGGATCTGTATGGACTGAAGATCGCGGTGGTGGAGAACTATGCCCCCCACGAATTGCTGCGTACCCACCATCCCGACCTGAACCTGGTCGCGATGCCCAACGTCAGTTCGACGTTGCAGGCCCTGGCCACTGATGAAGTAGACGCCGTCGTCGGAGACCTGGCCTCCAGTGTCTGGAGCCTGCGCCAGCTCAAGCTCGACGGTTTATACGTCAGCGGCGAAACGCCTTATCGCTACCAACTGGCAATGGGCGTGCCCCGCCAGAACAAAATGCTGATAGGCATTCTGGATAAAGTACTCGCCGACCTGAGCCCCAGCGAAATCAACGAGATCCAGGAACACTGGGTCGGCAATGTCATCGATCATCGGGCCTTCTGGGCCGACTTGCTGCTCTACGGCCTACCTGCCGTGCTGCTGTTGAGCACCGTGCTGGCCATCGTGATCCGAATCAACCGCCGGCTCAGCTCGGAAATTTCCCGCCGGGTAGCCCTGGAGCAAGAGCTGCGCAGCAGCGAATACCATTACCGTGGCCTGGTGGAAAGCCTGTCGGCCATCGCCTGGGAAGCGGACATCGCGGACTTCACCTACAGCTATGTGTCACCCCATGCCGAGGAACTGCTGGGCTATCCACGGGCGCACTGGCTGATCCCGGGCTTCTGGCGCAACATCATCCACCCCGCCGACCTGACCCGCGCCGAAACCTTCTGCCAACGTGAAACCCGCGCCAACCGCGACCACAGCATCGACTACCGAGTGATCACCGCCGACGGCCGTTGCCTGTGGGTCAGGGACATTGTCAGCCTGATCAAGCATGGGCATGAGCCGGTCATGCGTGGGCTGATGATCGACATCAGCGAGGCCAAGCGCACGGAGGAAGCGCTACAACTTTCGCAGGAGAAGTTCGCCTCGGTATTCCAGCAATGCCCGGACATATTAGTGATCGCCCGCCTCTCCGATGGCTGCTTGCTGGAGGTCAACAAGGCCTTCGAGGACCAGATTGGCCTGAGCGCCGCCGAGGTCATCGGCAAGACCGCCACCGAGCTGAATATCTGGGGCATCCAGGGCGTGGGGCCCAACCTGCTCAAGCGCGTACAGACCACCAGCATTCGCAACCTGGAGATGCCGTTCCTGCGCAGTAACGGCCAGGCGTTTACCGGGCTGATTTCTGCCGAACCCTTCCAGCTCGATGCGACCGAAGCGTTGGTGGTCGTGGTGCGGGACATCACTCAACTGAAAGAAACCCAACAACTGTTGCAAACCTCCGAAGAGAAGTTCGCCAAGGCCTTCCATGCCTCGCCCGACGGCTTATTGCTGAGCCGCCAACGCGATGGCCTGCTGTTGGAGGTCAATGAAGGCTTTAGCCGTATAACCGGTTTCAACAGCGCGACGTCCCTGGACCAATCGACCATGGACCTGGGCATCTGGGTGGATTTGAACGAACGCAAGCACATGCTTGACCTGCTGCAGCGCGACGGCCTGGTGCGTGATTTCGTCTGCCATATCCGGCGCAGTGACGGCCAGATTCGCCTGTGTGAAGTGTCCAGTCGCCCACTGCCCATTGGCGACGAAGACTGCATGCTGACCATCGCCCGGGACATCACCGAACGCCAGTTGATGCAGGAAAAACTGCAACAGGCCGCGACGGTTTTCGAAAGCACCGCCGAAGGCGTGTTGATCACCGATACCCGGCAGAACATCAGCGCCGTCAACCGCGCCTTCAGCGAAATCACCGGCTACAGCGAAGCCGAAGCCCTCGGCCACACCCCGCGCCTGCTGGCCTCCGGGCTGCACGACAGCGCGTTCTACGCCGCCATGTGGCACCAACTGACGGCCAACGGCCATTGGCAAGGCGAGATCTCCAACCGACGCAAGAACGGCGAGCTGTATCCCAGTTGGCTGACCATCAGCGCCGTGCGCAACCCCGACCAGTCAATCACCCACTTCGTCGCGGTGTTTGCTGACATCTCCAGCCTCAAGCACGCCCAGGCACGGCTCGACTACCAGGCGCACCACGACCCCCTCACCGGGCTGCCCAACCGCACTCTGTTTGAAAACCGCCTGCAAACCGCCCTCAACAATCAACCGGGAACGGCCAGCCAGGGCGCGGTGCTGTTTCTCGATCTCGACCGCTTCAAGCACATCAACGACAGCCTCGGCCACCCGATTGGCGACCTGCTGCTCAAAGACATCGCCGTGCGCCTCAAGGAACAACTGCGCGATATCGACACCGTGGCCCGCCTGGGCGGTGACGAATTCATCATCCTGCTGCCCGGCCTGCAACAAGCCAGCGACGCCCAACACCTGGCCAATAAACTGCTGGCCTGCTTCACCCTGCCCTTCCAGGCAGGCGAACACGAGTTTTTTATCAGCGCCAGTATCGGTACCAGCCTCTATCCGCAGGACGGTATCGACGTCGCCACCCTGGTCAAAAACGCCGATGCCGCCATGTACCGCTCCAAAGCCAAGGGCCGTAACCGGGTCGAACGCTACACCCAGGACCTGACCGCCCAGGCCAACGAACGCGTCGCCCTCGAACACGAACTGCGCCGAGCCATCGAACGCGAAGAACTGTTTCTGTATTACCAGCCGAAATGGAGCCTGGAAACCCAACAACTGATCGGCGCCGAAGCACTGATCCGCTGGCGCCACCCGACATTTGGCGATGTGCCTCCCGAGCACTTCATCGCCCTGGCCGAAGAGAACGGCATGATCCTGCAAATCGGCGACTGGGTCCTGGAACAGGCTTGCCGCCAACTGCACCTGTGGCGCAAATCCTATGACGACTTTGGCCCGCTCTCCGTCAACCTTGCTGGCGCCCAACTGCGCCACCCCAACCTGCTGGGGCGCATCGAGCAATTGCTGCAGGACAACCGCCTGGAACCGGGTTGCCTGCAACTGGAAATCACCGAAAACTTCATCATGAGCCAGGCCGAAGAAGCCCTGGAAGTGCTGCATCAACTCAAGCGCCTGGGCGTGCAACTGGCTATCGACGACTTTGGCACCGGCTACTCATCCTTGAGCTACCTCAAGCGCCTGCCCCTGGACTTCCTGAAAATCGACCAATCCTTTGTCCGCGGCCTGCCGGACGACCCCCACGACGCCGCCATCGTGCGCGCCATCATCGCCCTGGGCCACAGCATGCAATTCACCATCATCGCCGAAGGCGTGGAAACCCCCGCCCAGCAAGCTTTCCTCGCCGACGAAGGCTGCGAACAAATGCAAGGCTACATCGTCAGCCTGCCCCTGCCCGCCGACATCTTCGCCGCGACCTTCCTTCACATGACCCATTCGGATTTTTCGGATAGCACAGTGGAGAAACCATCGTTATAATCCGCGACCTACTGAGGGCCTATAGCTCAGTTGGTTAGAGCAGGGGACTCATAATCCCTTGGTCGTAGGTTCTTATGTGGTATGAATGTCGGTGTGGCATTTGAACCTCATTTCTGGTAGTTTTGCATCACCTCAGCGCCACTGTAGCTCAATTGGTTAGAGCAACCGACTCATAATCGGTGGGTCGCGGGTTCGATTCCCGCCGGTGGCCCCATCTCCTTGTATATCAAGCACTTCATGAATTCTGCACAACTTCTCTGACAACGCTGTCGGAGTTTTTCGCGTGCTAAAAAATCCTCGTTTCAAGACTTTTGCTTGACATGGCAAGTCCAACACCGAAAGCTATATGGGTGTTGTATTTGGAAATGCGCTCGTGAAAAATTTCATCTTGGTCGATGCACCGCTCACAAGCGAAGCTAAACACCTATTGCTTCACCTTGACCCGGATATGCCCGACGAGCTGCGGGAATTCAAGCCTTTTACCCACTACACCATCTGGCTGGCAGGTAGGGGTTATGCCCCCAACACGGCGAAGCTTTATGCCGAGCACGTGGGGCGGTTTGTGGATTACGTGTATGAAGCATCAAAAACCCAGTTCGCGGCGGATGTTGACGTCACAATTGAGACCGTCATCAACAGCTACCAGGCGTATCTGCTGTTCGGTAAGGGCGCTGCGAACCCGATAGCATTGAAATTGGCTGACAGCCTTGGGAAGGAGAAGCTCACAGGCCAAAACTCCCTAGCGCAGACCATCGAATCGTCGATTAAATGGTTTCTTGATGTATCGGAAGCTAAGAACAGAATAGCGCCAGACCAGTTATTCAGCGCGTTCTACACAAAGCAAGCTCAGTACCGCAGCCAGTATGAGATTTCGGCGCACAAGGCCAATTCTTGGCTGGCCGCAGTCATTCGTGACTCGATCAAGTCGGCGCTGCCCAGGCGCAAGGGAGACAAACTCTTTCCCCAGGCAGCACGCAGGGACAGGAAGAACGATCAAAAACCGTTCAAGACGTTAGCATTTCCCATCGAACGATCCGTAGATCTCATCAGGCAGGCAAAGCCAGCGAAGTCCAAAACTTTCTATAGGGACATGACCCTCTATTCCCTACTCGCGGCAACAGGCGCTCGTTCGAGCGAGGCCCTGCAGGTGAGGATGCCCGATATCGACGATGATGCGTTCGCAGTTTTCCTCCGCGACCCTTTTGCACGCAAAACGCATGGAATTACAGAGGATGAATACCAGCTCCTCGCCTGGAAGGGACGGGTGACCGAAATGACGTTCATGATCGAACCATTTGCCGGGATGTTCTGGGAAAACCTTGAGAAGTATTTGACCCGTGAGTACAACTCGAGCGTCGACCATGACTTCCTCTTTCAAAACCTCGATGGCAGGCCATTCTTCGCTAGCGACCGAAGCAGTCGAGACAAAACCTTCAAGAGCTACGCCCAAAAAGCAGGCGTAGAGGACGTCACAGGCATTAGCGCTCACTCGCTGCGACATATGTACGGAACCTACACTCTCAATTACTTGCCAGTTCCCGGACAGAGCATTCCAGGACTGCCTCTAGCGTATGTAAAAATCCTAATGGGTCACGCTAGTGCCTCTTCTACCATGAAGTACGCAAAGCACGACACTGACATAATTGAAGCCTATATCCAACACGCCAATCAGTACGTATCACAACGTGGTGAAGCATCTTTCAAGTCGATTCGAGCAGACTTCCACTACCGGCAGTTAGAGCTACTCGAGGAAGAAGCCAAGCGTATTGAGGGAGAAAAAAAAATGATTAATCTCACCAAAGATATTCTCATCATCAAGTCAGGAGAGGACTTGGAGAGATCGATCAAGGAGGCTATTGCCAAAGCTAAGGCATGTGTTTCAAAGGTACTTTTTGAGTCCAAGCACATCGCTCCTAGCAAAATCTCAAGCGGCTCCGTTAATGAGTATTACCAGGCCTCCGTCCTACGTTTCTTTAACGACCACTTGGATCCGGTTAACGCCCCGGTATACGATGAAGACTGGGTACACAATCTCCATACATGCACGAAGAAAACTCCGGACGCGAAAATTGCCAAGCAGGTGGTTCCGAAGACCGCACACGACTGGATTAACAAGTCTTCACTGGAAAGGCTTGCTAAAGATTCAATATTGATTTTGCATTTTCTCTGGCAGGAAAAAGCCGTACTTCTTCCGTTAGATACCAAGAAGCCCACTGGCGGCAACGAAACTAAGAAGAAGCATTTCGAGTTTGCTGCAGCTGACTACACTGAAGTTCTCGCCTTGGTCAGCAAGCCTTTCGTTCCTCATGTCACATACGAGAACATTCTTGATATAACTACTGTTATGAAGCCGAGTGCCATCAAGAATTTCGAGTGGTATGCGTGGCGGATGATTCGCGCCACCGACTGGCACCAAATTGAAGACATCAGGCCGGTTGACATCTCTGACCTTATTGAACATCTAATTAAAACACGCCGTGGCGAAATCGACTGGTTCATGTATCCAATTGCCCCTGCGGCTTTTCTGAGCTACGTCCAGAAGCTATACCCTGAAAGGTGCCAGCAAGCCACTACCCCTCCAAAAAATGATAAGACAGCCAGTAAAAAGGCATTAATCTCTGGTGAATTCAACATCCCTGCTGAACACCAAAAAAGCGTCGATCTCTGGTTGAAATATCAAAGCAAGTTTATTCAACTGCTAAAAACCAAAGGAATGAAGACGTTTAGGCACTATGAAAGCAGCTTCACGGTGTTCAACACGTTCCTATTTAGTGAATATCCTGGAAGAACTGGTCTACTTCCACCAGGGCCTCGAGATCTCAATCGTACACACATCGAAGGAAACGGCCAGGTTGGTTTTCTCAGTTATCTTCGCAAGGGTCGGTCGGGCACTGCCGTTCAAAAGTCCCTGTATCACTTGGAAGCTTTGTTTGACTACCTGATAGTCAACTCTAGCGCCGATGAGGAATTATCTGGCTTCGTCAATCCGATTTCCCACATCGATTATCCAATTGTAAGCAGAAGCTCTGGCACCAACAAGCCAGCTTTCGAATCCGAGCACTTTCCCATTCTGCTGCAATACTGTTACGCAATTGAATCTTTCTCAACGCACCTTGCCGACAGGGTTCACGAAGAGCAGATCAATCTGTATGACAAAAAATTCAGGGCAGATATACCCACAAAGAACTGGAACGAAGCCCAGAAAGTTATTCAAACTGAAAAACTCGGGTACGTACCGGTTGTTTTCTATCGCAACCCAGACTTTGACGCCAGTCAGCCAAAGTCAGATATCAACCGCCCGATGAAATATGAAGCTCTACACCTTCTCCCTAGGTTCGTAGTGCCCATTATCGAACACAGTGTCGAAAGGATTGGGCAATGGGTTTTCTATCCCCAACTGAACTACATTCGACACAACATCGTAGCGCTGGAAACCGGCGTTCGAAGCATTCACATTCGGTGGCTGGAAAAGCTAACCTATGATATGCACATTGATCGATCTAGACCGCTACCACCTCTTTGTAAGTTGCGAATCAACACAGACAAGGCAAATGGCGCTTGGGATTCCACTGTTTCCAGAAACGTAATTTATGTTTTAGACCGCCAAAAGGCCATGATTAAATGGTTCAACGATCCGTCAATGGATGTCCCGGTTTGGTACGACTACCATGAAGAAAGCCCATTTGGAAAAATCACCTCCCTGTTCCCTAAGGGCGAAACTCCTGGCGTACTGACAGGAGAAGCCTATGGCAAATACTTCAAGAGGCTTGTCTATTCTTTTGATTTGTTCTGCCGATTCCAGCTGGGAATTAATACTACGAACTCGATGCCAGAAGCTGTGGGTGACCTAGAGTCAATTGATGCGCCTCTCGATTACTTGGCGGCACTGAAACTCGAAGCACAAGCCTGTAAGCTCATAGAGCATACTCCGCACTCTTGTCGAGTTTCAGTAGTATCCGAATACATCAGGGTATTGCCGCCACATATCATAGGCGCGTTCATCACGGGGCAAGCCACTGAAGAACACGTCATGTATTACGCGAAAGTCGACCCTGCATACCTTAAGTCGGTAGCCCAGTTTCAGAAGATGAGTGTCGAGCAGGGCTGGCTCATTGATCGTCCAGCAATGTCCAATATTAAAGCCGAAGATGTCTCCTCAAAGCTCCAGCAGGCTTTCCGTCGAGACAAGGAAAAGTCTCTGATTGATTTCGGCGCCATCTCCTTTGACCGCGAGATGAAGGACGATGTCGTGTCAGGCGTCAGGGCCGCAAAACAGCGCCCAATTGATTCGCTGGCTTTCATGCCCACACACATCTGCCCGTTCGGCAATCACTGTCCAGCGGACGTGGTGAAAGACTTGGGTGCCATCCCTGGACTGAGTACGCCATGCGGTGGTTGCTACTACTCAGTCAAAACTGTCGACCACCTGCCTAGGATTCACGGCCATATCCGAGCTTTAACTGATGAATGCAGCGAGCTAGAGGCGTACATCGCAGAGGCCAAAAGGAATGGTGCATCGCTAGAAAGCCTTGTACAGAAAGCCAACCGTCGCAAATTCCTGGCTACGGAGATCATCTCCTGGAGCGTCACAGCACACTGTCTCGAACAAATGTATAGCGAGATTAAAACGCGTGAAAGTTTCTTGGTAGAGAAGCCTGAAATCGTGTCAGAACATCTGGAACGTCTGGAGCTGAAAGAGCACTCGCTCTCCAACCTCATCGCCCGGACTGCGGAAGCCAAGTCACATGCAGAGTATTTCACTCCACAACTGAACCAGCAGCTCAAGGTAGCCAGGAACAAGCTGCTGGCGTTCACAGGAGACTTCAACCGCATGCTGGAAGAAGCCCCGACTGGTTTCACGTTAATCGATGAATTCAGGGGGCTGATTCGATCTGCCTGTGAAGTCCTCGGCATTTCGCTACACGAACTGAGCGATGCAATGACCAAACCTATGGCTTTGAATCGCCCTGATTCGATTTTGAAGCTAATTTCGAGCCCTGGGAGTGTGCCCGCATGAGCAAGGGTGCAAAACCTGGCCAAAATCGCTTTGCAGGCTCCCAGAAGAGGAATCGCGAGTTCAGGATCTGCCGGATAAAGGATGAAGTTGTCCCGAGACTCAAGACGTTCGTGGGGAAGACATCTTTTGACGGCATTACCCCTTTTTCCAGGTTTTGTGCGGAGCTCTATAACGCCGACTTGCCTGTGAACGAGAAGAAAATTGGCTATCGCACACTCGTTCAAAGCACCGCTTATTGGGCACTGATCGGCCCACTGTTCCACAGATACTGGGACTCCGACAGCAACATGGAATCCACGAAGAACAAGCTAGTGGAGAAGCTATCAGCGCGTCGGGCAGATGGGCTCCAAGCAGAGACAGAAAGGCTGAAGAAAGAAATAGAGGCTCTCAAATCAGCGCTTCGTACTCACGGGGCCACCCTGGCTCCCATTTCGGATTCAAAGCACAGCGATCAGGCCTTCATGACGAAGTTTGATAAGACCTGCCGTGCCCTTAGGCTGGTGCTCAAAGCGAGCGACGGCATGTTCGTTGTTGACATGAAGGCCGGAAAAATCACCTGCACATTTGATGATCTCGAACCTGCTGAAGGGCTTGTTCCAAAAGATATTGCCGAACCCTTCGTCCTTTGGATGAAAGCCAAGGAAAGCACTAATGGCGACCGGTGATCAAAAGCGCTCTCCGTACGACCGCTACAGGGACTATGTGCTGCAGCTTGAACAGGCTGGAAAAAAGTTTCCTGTGAATCAGTTTGGCGCCGTCAACTTCAGCAAAATCGCTGATGAATGTGGTAATCGTAGGCAGTGGTTTTCTGAAAGCGCCAAGAAGATCTTTTGCTCACAGGGCAAAACCCTTGAGCAGGTCATCGCGAAGGACATTCGCCGCATAGGCAGTGAGTTTGTTGCGGCCAAAGATCCTGAGTCTCTGGCGATTGATATGGCGGATTCGAAAAGTCGCGAAGCGAATCGGTTGCGAGTAATGCTTGAGCAAAAGTCGAAGGAAAACGAACTGCTCCGCGAGCAAGTTGAGCAACTCTCTGCCGAGCTGCGGTTGCTTCGCACATCTGCACAGGAAATCAGTAGCCAGCAGGACTTGATGATCGACTCCGGGCGGTCATTCATCCTATGAGCAATCTGTCGAGCGTGATCCAGGTGAGCTCGGTGAAGCCAGGCAGTTTTGGCGGTGCAGTCTTTTCCGGGCGCATCATTGGCCAAAACAAAATTTACACATGCAGAGCAAGCTATAAAGTCATCACCCGCATTCCTCAACCCGGTGAATGCTGGCAGTTCAAAGGCTCGATCACAGGGCATGATCAGTACAGGGATTTCGTTCTGATCGAAAGCTGTCACATCGTAAACCTGCCCATAGCGGCATATGTGGAAAGATTGCTGATAAAGCATCCTGCATTTCGCGGGCTGTCATTCGGCAAAGCGAAAGTCTCGAAACTGGTCAGGGCATTTGGCGCAGAAAACCTTGCTCAGGCATTGACTGCAGGCAGAGTCAGCCACCTGGCGGAACTGATTAATCCTGATCTCGCCCAAAAGGTCGTGGATGCCTGGAGGACACTGCAGGATGAGATTTCAACAATTGAATTTCTCATGGAGCACGACTTCGATCCTGGGCTCGCCAAAAGCGTTCTCAAGGTTTGCCAGACGGATACGGTAGAGCGCCTGAAGCTTAATCCGTACAGCCTCATTGCGTTTCAAGGCATCCACCCAAACATGTGGAAAATCGTAGACGCCGCAGCAGCCAAGCTAGGCATACCTCGTGATGACCCACGCAGGCTGGCCGGCCTTGTGGAGAATTTGCTCTATGTGCGCTTGGATCAGGGCCATACCGCATACGAAATAGAAGAGCTAAAAGCCGCCCTGATGCAGAAGCTTCCATCCGCCAGACTGGTAGACCAAGCTATCGAATGCGCCCTACAAAGGCGTGCTGTATGCGTTAAGAAGGATCAAGGGACGACGCTTATCCAGCCACTGGGAGCAGCCCTTGTCGAAAGTAAACTCGAGCAGCGAGTCGCGAGTCTACTGTCCGCTCAGGCCTCATTGCTTCACGGTTCTCCGCAGGAACTGGAGCAAGCGATTGAAGATTACTGCGCACACGGTGAGAGCGTGCCTGGACACTCACTCACCCGAGACCAGAAAAGCGCAGTGCTGATGGCGCTTACTAATCGCATCAGCACGCTGACTGGATTTGGCGGTACGGGCAAGACAACGGTGCTGAAAGCCATCGTTGATATAGCCTCTCAGCACCGCCCTGTGCATGTCTTAGCACTGAGCGGAAAAGCCAAGGAGCGCGCCAAGGAGTCTGTTGGCCGAGACACCTACACGATCCACAGTTTCTTGATCAAAATCAGCACTGCAAGCTCAGGGCTCAGCACTGGAGCCGACCCTCTGGTAATCATCGATGAATCCAGCATGGTAGACATCGCCTTGATGCTGAAACTGCTGAATGCCTTCGCGAAGAAAGAACTGTCTCTTTTGCTAGTAGGCGATACCGGTCAGCTATCTCCGGTTGGTTATGGAATCTTCTTCCATGCACTGGCCAAATCGAAGGCGATACCGTCGACTCACCTGATCAAGGTTCACAGGTCTATCGGCAACAGTCACCTTCAGAACATCGCCATGAAGATTAGATCTGGTCAGCTGGACACCTTGCCATTCTGGAATGGCGAGCGCGATGGGGTTTATCTGATCCCCTGCACAAACACGCAGGACATGCTGACACACCTCGCGAAGATCAAGCAGATCTGTCGGCGCTGATTGAAAACTGACCCACCCTGCCGATTGAAAATTGACCCAGGGCGGATTGCTGATTTTGGCATCAGCAATTGTGGATAAGCTTAGCAGTCGTGTCCCGGTGGAAGAGGCATTAAGCCCCCACCGCATGTGGGCATGCGGCAGGGTATTTTTGGTGCGGATCAAAACAGCTCATCGTCCTCGGCACCATCATTGTCTTTGCGCTTTCGTTCACGTGACATGATCTTCGTCTGGGCGACCAAGCTGCTGTGTTGCAGGCGGTAGGACTCGTTGCCCGTTTCGACGATGTGGCAGTGGTGTGTCAGCCGATCCAGCAACGCCGTTGTCATCTTGGCGTCACCAAACACGCTCGACCATTCCGAGAAGCTGAGGTTGGTGGTGATCACCACGCTGGTGTGCTCGTACAGCTTGGACAGCAGGTGAAATAACAGGGCACCACCGCTCTGGCTGAAGGGCAAATACCCCAGTTCATCGAGTATCACCAGGTCTGTTCGTAGCAGCCCTTGAGCGATGCGGCCCGTCTTGCCGTCGTACTTTTCGCGTTCCAGCAGATTGACCAGATCCACCGTGGAGTAGAAGCGCACGCGTTTGTGATGCGTCGTGATCCCGGACACAGCCAAGGCGGTGGCGAGGTGTGTTTTGCCTGTTCCAGGCCCGCCGATGAACACGACATTCTGCGCGGTATCGGTGAACTCCAGGTTGGACAGATCCCTGATCAGGCGGGCATCTGCGCTGGAAGCGCTGAAGTCGAAGCCGGCCAAATCACGATGCATGGGGAGTTTGGCCATGTTCATCTGGTGGTTCACTGAGCGCACCGCTCGATCCGCATGTTCTTGTTGGAGAAGATGCTCAAGTAGCCATTTCGAGGATGCCGTCGAAGCTTCTCCTTGCGAGGCTAGTTCTTCCCAGGCGCTGGCCATGCCATGCAGACGCAGTTCTTTGAGTTCCGCCATAAGATCACGCATTGCGAGTCTCCTCATCGGTGGTACGGAGCCGGTCGTAGCGTGCCGTATTGGCGACAGGCGCTATCTTGAGTTGAAGGCTGGTTTCGGCGGACGGAGGGGCTGCTGTCGATGTCAGTCGAGCCAGGACATTCAGGATGTGCTCAGCACTCAAGCTGCCTGATTCAAGTACCAACTCCACAGCCACCAATATGGCGTCGAGCCCGGCGATGGGAACAGCCGCCAGTACCTGCGTCATGACTCGATCACCATTGGCGTGACGCCTCAGACCGCGTTTTAGCAGCTGCAACGGCTTCGGCAGATCAGCAAACGGAGCGCCATTGCGCAGCGCTCCAGGCTTGCGCTCGATAAGCGGGATGTAATGCTGCCAGTCAAAACTGACCTGATCTCGATCAAACAGACGCTCGTGGCTGGCAATCGTCGTTTCATCGGCGATGACCACCACCCGGGAAGGATACAAACGGCTGCTGACCCACTGGCCGACCCGCTCACACGGCACCGAATAGCGATTTCGCGCCACGCTGATCAGGCAGGTGCTGGAGACCCGTACGGTGCGCTCGACGTAGCCATCAAAGGCAGTCGGCATCGGCATCAATTCAGCGCGTTCCAGCTCCAGGACGTCCGCCACGGTCAGCCCGTTGTACTGCGGGTGCAGCAGTTCGCCCCAGAGCGCACGGCAGCGTTGGCCGAGCCAGGCATTCAATTCCTCGAAGGTGTGGAACATGCAGTTTTGAGCATCGAGCCAGATGCGCCGTCGGCTGTCTTGGACGTTCTTTTCAACGATGCCTTTTTCCCAGCCGGAAGCGACGTTGCAGAAGTCCGGGTCGAACAGGTAGTGCGCACACATCACGGCAAACCGAGCATTGACCGTGCGGCCCTTACCCTTGTTGACCTTGTCGACAGCGGTCTTCATGTTGTCGTAGATGCCGCGACGCGGCACCCCACCTAACGCGCCAAACGAGCGGGTATGGGCATCGAACAACATCTCGTGGCCTTGGCTGGGATACGCAACCAACCAAAATGCGCGACTGGCGCACAGCTTCATATGGGAGACCTGGATGCGTCGGAACAGGCCGCCGATCAGCAGACCTTCTTCGCTCCAGTCGAATTGAAAGGCCTCCCCGAGTGCAAAGGTCAGCGGCACAAAGGCTCGTAAAGACTTGCCTTGCTCGCCGCGCCACGAGCGTATAAAGGCGGTGAGTTGGCTGTAGCCGCCGTCGTACCCCTCGGCCTTGATCTGTTCGAAGAGTGCTTTGGCACTCCTGCGGTTGTGCTTTGCCCGAAACGAATCGGCCTTGAGCGCCTGCTCCAGCGTCTCGTGAAATGGACTGAGTTTGTTGAAGGTTGCGCACCGTTGGTACGCCGGCTGGGTGGCTTCGGGTGCTCTGACCCATTTTCGAATGGTGTTTCTCGACAGTCCGGTACGCTTGGCTATCTGATGCAGCGAGAGCTTGTCGCGGAAGTACATCCGCCGGATTTTTCCCAACATTTCCATGCTGATCACCCTGTGTTCTCCTGCTCGAAAAGTGAGCAGAAGCAGTTGAACACCTGGGTCAGTTTTCGGTCAGCGGCAACACGAACGCCTTCAGGGATGGTTATTGAGTTTCAGAGATCGACGATACATCCGGAAGAGGTCATCGCGAGGCAAAACTACTATCAAAATATGATCTGGGTGATCGATGGCACGCGAACTGAGTTCGACAGGTACAACTTCAGAATGGGTTTGTCAAAAGTGTCGGAGAATGGACTGGCTTCATTTAGCTGGCATTCCCGCAGCAAGCTTTTTGCTCGCTGGTGGGTTTCCAAACCCGTGTTCATCGACTTCGGCCCCGATTTTGGTATATGGCGCGTCTTAAGATTCGATCCGACTCAAAAACGTGGAGTGGTGGCTTACACACCCAAGGAAAAGCTGGTCGAATGGATCACCAACGGCACCACCGACTTTAGCTTCAACGGAGGCCCTGCCACTGATACATCCGGTACGGCGGATCAATAAAAACCGACCAAGTGTCTAGCCGGCATCTCTGTCCTTCGGGCTCCTTGCTGTTCTAGCTTGCAGATCAAACACCTTGAGACTATTTAGGGACAGGACGCTCATAAGGTGCTCTCAGGGTATGCCTATACCCGCAAGACACTTGCTGATTCATCACTGAGCTATGCTGGGTCGTAAAAAAGGAGTCCATGTAGATGACCAGTGAATACTCGCTGTCAGACGTTCTGGAAAGGATGTACCAGAATCAGCTCGCTCTCGAAGCTGCGCTCATGGAGCTAACCCTCCAGGTGGAAGCCCAAGGGCATGCGGAAGTTGGCGACAACGTCCGTGGTGCGCTTTACACAATTGGTGAGAACGCTGGCCACATCAAACAGGGTCTAGCCCGGCTCAAAAAGCTCCCATGAGGCAGCCACTGTTCGATTTTGATCTCAAACGCGTCTCACGCGAGCACTACATCACGGGTAAAGCCGCCATCAATTTTCCGCACGCTGGGAGTACAACAGGTGGATGGCATTTTATGTCCTACTTCGACCGGGATTCGGGCGTAGCGAAAGTGTCCTTGGCAGGCGTCCACTACCCAGATACCACCGATTTCTTTGGAGACGCTGGAGTCATCGACGTAACCCACGATCTTGCGATGCGAGGCTGGTCAGAAGACGGCGAAAGGCTGTTCATGGCAGATCACTACAGAGCGGCAGCTGACATGGTGATGAAATGGGTGCTAAGTGATTCTAAGCACTGCAACGTCGAGGTCGCTGATTGGTTTCCCTCTTCCGAAACGAAGCAGCGTTTTTTTGAAATCCTGAATTCGGGAAGTCGCAAACTTTTAGATCCCGACAAGCTGCAAAAAATGGAAGTTTGGCTAAGCTCGCAGTAGGTGAATGACGTCAGGTTGGTCAGGAAACCAGCCGTTGTAATACGTGACGAATGAGAGCAATGGATATGCGCAAGAAGTCCCAGTCATGGTTTGTCCCCCTCCTGATTCTTTTTGCCGTCCTGTGGGCAATGGGGAAGAAAGACACGCCTCCAGCCCCGGTACAGCCACACGCTCTTAGCTCGCCGAATACGCAAGCGTCGATTTCCCCGGCCTCACCGCCAACTCCGGCTCCTGCTTCCGCAACTGAGCACTTTGTGAGTGCTGATAATCTCAATGTCAGGGATCAACCAGGTGGAAAGGTCATCTCCAAATTGAAGCGCGGGGAAAAGGTTCAGGTCTTCGAAACGAGGAATGAATGGGCGCGCATCAGCATTGATGGTCAATCTTCGAAATGGCTTTCGTCCAAGAGTCTATGCAGTGGGCCTGGCTGCTACGTTGTTCCGAAGCCCAGACCGTCGGCCCAGCTTCCACTACCCGCTCGCCAACAGACTCCAGCTTACGGTTCCTCGTGCCCCTGTTCCTCTGGAAACGTGTGTATAGGGCCTAGGGGTGGTCGATACTGCATTACCTCTGGCGGTAACAAACGGTACGGCGTTTGAGCGATTATCTGATGGCGTCTTGCGGGGGATTACACTCTCGTAGGCGCTTTAGCCGGTAAACGAGCCGATCTCTTGACGAGGTTTCGTTGCAGATGGATATGTATTGGCTATGAATCCGTAACCACCCGACTCAACAACCATGTGGTTCAACTTCATTTTTGATTTTCCAGCTCAGGGCTAAACATGCACACCATACGGAAAGTGGTAATTCAGAATTTCAAAAAATTCAAAACGCTCACGCTCGATTTTGAGTCTGGGAAGAATGTGCTGATTGGCAACAATGAGGCAGGAAAAAGCAGCATTTTGCTCGCGCTAGACCTCGCGCTCGGCGGGAGTCGCAACCGCATTGAAGCTCTGGGTGCAGAAACACTGCTCAACAAGGATTCGGTGAACACCTTCCTCGCAGGGGAGAAGACCCTAGAAAAACTACCTGAGCTGATAGTCGACGTTTTCCTAGAGGAAGGTGACGACGAAGGCCTGTATGGAACCAACAACTCCCACCAGCGCCAGACTGACGGCGTGCGCATGATCCTTGCGGTGATGGCCGAGTATGGCGAAGCGGTGCAAGCCATCTTGGCTGATGATCAACCGAACTTCCCGTTCGAATATTACGCGGTGCGGTTTGAAACGTTCGCCTGCAGGCCCTATGCAGCTTTCAACCGACCCATCAAACACATGATGCTAGACGGTTCACGTATTGATGGCGACCACGCATCTCGTGAATACACCCGAGCTGTGTACGCTTTCAACGCCCCCGTTGAAGACCGCTATAAGCTTGAAAACCTGTATCGCCAAGGCAAGCAGGCTTTTACAGGACAACATCTCGCAGCCCTCAACGCTGACCTACCCGCGTATCAGTTTGACGTACGGAGTAGCGTCCGGTCGAACCTGGAAACTGACCTAATCATCACGGAAGACAATATTCCGCTTGAGAACCACGGCAAAGGAAGGCAGTGCTTCATCAAGACTGAATTTGCGCTGAGCAAGCACAAGCAAGGCGGCTTGGATGTAATGCTCTTGGAGGAGCCTGAGAACCACCTCAGCCATTCCTCCATGAAAGCACTTGTCGCCAAGCTAGCGGAGAACGAGAGCACCCAGCTTTTCATTGCAACCCATAGCAGCCATATCTGCTCAAGGCTTGATCTTCGGCATGCCCTTTTGATCGGCCCGAATGCAGCTGCTGGCTCACTTAAAGCCCTATCACCTGACACCGCAGAATTCTTCATGAAGGCCCCGGACAACAACGTCCTGGAGTTCGCGCTCTCGAAGAAGGTGATATTGGTTGAAGGTGATGCTGAATTCATCCTGGTGGAAGAGTTCTATAAGCAATGTACAAATGGGCGTCTACCGCATGTCGATGACGTCCACATAATCTCTATTGGGGGCACCAGCTTCAAAAGGTACATGGAGCTCGCTAACCTGCTCGGAATTCGAGTCGCAGCCATACGAGACAATGACAAGGATTATCAGAAAAACTGCGTAGAAAACTACGTCGACTTCGCTTCGGATAATGCCAAAGTCTTTGCCGACAAAGACAATGCCCGTTCAACCTTCGAAATAGGGTTGCACAACGACAACGAGGAAACCTGCAAGACCGTCTTCGGCCCAGGACGAAAAACCCTCTCCCCCTTGGAATACATGCTGGCAAACAAGGCAGAAGCCGCGTTTGAGCTGCTCAAGGGAAAGCCAGGCGAGCTCACCGTTCCTGCCTACATCGCGGAGGCAATCCAATGGATAAACGAGTGATGTTCGCTGTGGCAGGTTCAGGGAAGACCACCTTGCTAGTGAAGCGTCTGAGCCTAGAAAAGCGCGCACTGATAATCACCTACACGGAGAACAACTATCGCCATTTGCGCGATAGCATCATCAAACGGTTTGGCCATGTGCCGAAAAACATCAACCTGCTGAGTTATTTCACGTTCCTTTATAGCTTCTGCTATCGCCCTCTGCTGCAAGTGCATATGCAGACGCGGGGAATCAGCTTTCGAGCTCCGCACGCCCGTACGCTAAAGCTCAAACGGGACAATATGGCGTATTACGCTACTACAAGCGGCAGCGTTTACCACAATCGCCTCGCAAAGCTCCTAGAGACCGTTAATGCAATTCCTGACGTGATGGCGCGAATGGAGCGCTTTTACGATGAGTTTTATGTCGACGAAGTTCAAGACCTAGCAGGTCATGATTTCAACCTGCTAATGGCATTAGCGAAAGCCAAGGTTGAAATGCTATTTGTAGGTGACTTCTATCAGCATACGTTCGACACCAGTCGTGATGGAAACGTGAACAGCTCGCTACACGCTGACATTGGGAAATACGAAAAGCTTTTTCAAAAGGCGGGTGTGACTGTCGACAAGGAGACACTGAGTCGAAGCTGGAGGTGTGGCGTCACCGTATGTGATTTCATACGTGCACATCTGCAGATTGATATGCAGTCACAGCACACGTATGAAACCGAAATCATTCCTCTGGCCAATCAAGTCGATGCTAACGCCGTGCACGCCGATGGCAACGTGGTGAAGCTGTTCTACCAGGAACATTATAAATACGGGTGTCTGTCTAACAACTGGGGTGCCAGTAAAGGTCTGGATCACTACAACGATGTATGCGTTGTGCTGGGTACTACTCACTGGAAGGTCTACGAAAAATCCTCGCTTGCCGATCTCCCTCCACAGACAAAAAACAAACTCTATGTTGCCTTCTCACGGACACGCGGGAGGTTGTATCTGGCGCCCGAAAAACTTTTCAAACGATTTAAAACAGATTAGGTCGGAGCCATAGGCGGTGATCTCTGGCCTAAGATCTTGCCCGGCAAGCATGATCAGCATGAAGGGTAACTGCCTGGCATCACACCTAGCGTGATCAGTCGCCAGGCTTTCCCTGCTCCATCTCCCCAATCCAGCTGTATGTGCCGTTTAGCCAAACGAAGACGCTGTTGAGCACCTCGCGCAAGTGCCGGATGTTGATGTGCGTAACGTCTGGGAGATGGTCTTTACCACTATTGGTCGTCGCATACCGAAACGCCATCGAGTCTGGGTCAACGTTGTCCAACTGGCGAATGAACTCGTGAACAGCAGTAGCATTGGCGTCAGAGCGCTCTAGACCCATGCCCTTGAGCAGATGACGCAACTCCGACCACAGAGGCATCAACGGATGCTTGTCGTAGTTCTTGGGCTCTTTGCCTGTCAGAGCGCGAGCACTCTTTAGCATCAGCTTGAACTGCAGCTCCAAGGAGTGGCGGTATAGAAAAAGCAAAGGGTAAATGCCGCTATCCAATGGCACCTGACGATTCGCCATCGCCTCCACAAGTCCGTCAGCGGCATCTTTGTATGCAAAAGCATAGAGGTCGACACGAAATTGAGACCAGTTCAGCATCGCGTTGTACTGCCAATCTTCACCCTGGATAAACAGCTGCTGGCCGGAGAAGTCTGCCGGCCACTGGATGGCCTCAAGCTCCGGGTCGAGCATCGGTGGCGATTCCTCATCCATGTCGTCTTCTCACGTTGGCCAGTCCATGGTTCAGAACTTTACGAGTCTGGGTGGACTACCGGCAACCTGTAAGTGGTTTTCTAGCGTGGACTACTGTGCGAGAAAGCGTGATCCAAGGCTGAGGTCACATTGTCCTTTTTGCTGGATACTGACATCGAAAAATGGCTCTGATCCATGCTGGGCAGGGTTTGGTGCCTAATTGAGTCTCAACCGCCAGCGTACCACAGCCGGTTAACTGTGCTCTTGGGCAGTTCTAATTGCCGGCAAACCTCCGCTTGAGAAAGGCCTGCCGCCTTGAGATCGCGCACCGCTTTGAGTCTTTCTGCGGCAGCGATCCTCTGGGGCGTAGTGAGCTTTTGGGGTTCGGCAGGTAGCTGCTCATCAAGAACACCGAGCTGCATGAGTTCTTTCATTGTGTCATTCAGAACTGAGCGCGCGGTCTTGCCTTCATCGGCTGCGGCCACCAGTGTGAGAAAGGAGAGTGGCATTAGGCCTAGCGCTTTAGCTAAATCGGCACTGAGATCGACGGTAGCCGATGTCGTCGATGCTTCCAAGCGGCTTATGTGTGCTTGATCAGTCTGTTGCTGGAGGTCTGCTTGCGACAACCCATGTCGAACCCTCAGCCACTGTAGCGTTGCCGCATATGCCTTCCGCAAAGACATCCAGCGCACCTCTCCACAAAAGGAGACGGTATGCCCCGTTTGATGAGTTCCACACAAATGTATATAGTCATTGCGATGGGACGAAAGATGCGCAACCTTTGCGATCTGTGCGTGCGCAGAGCCCTATTTCCTTTGTCGCCAATAGGATCATCAATTTATGACTAATTCTTCTGAGCACGAGCTGCTGCGGGAGGGGGAAATCTCCTCTGCTGGCACGTCGCTGTCTCATGCAGAAGTGGAAGTATTGGTCGCGGGGCGCTTCGGTCGTAAGCCTTTTTGCACCGTCGAGGACTGGGTCATCTTCCACGTCGACGAATCCCCAGAGTCGCTCGCGAAAGTACGAGCTACTGGTCTGGAGCCGATGTTCATGTATGCCCACTGCGTCATCCATGACGGTCATGGCCGGTTTCCGCCAGGGGGCTGGGTGCGCTCGACCCTGTGTAAATCGTTCGACGGTGTTTGCCTGTTCGAGACGCGAAACACGGTGTACGTGCTCGTGGGAAAAGGGCGCGAGATGACTGCCTCGCTGAAGACAATATTTGGCTTATGTTAATCGCAGGCGCACTTCGCGGGCCTGCTCAACACGAGAAACACGATGTTCAGGATTAGCATGCAAGACCAGGCCGGCCCGGTGGGTATGTTCGGGGATGGTCTCGCTCACTTTCACGCCATGTCGCGATCCTTGGTTACCCATTGGTATCACGTGAGCCTCAAGCGCCGGCATGAGGGGCGATTTGTAGCTTATGAAGAGATGCTGAACGATGAGCCTCGCTTGGTGGAGCTGCTGGTCTCCCAAGACGAGAGCATGGTCATTCAAGATGTCCAGGTCGTTACCCCGGCATGGATGAACAAAGGGTCAGGCTGGAAGATGGAAAAGCTGAAATCACTTTCCATGGGGTTCAACCAGGCAGAAGTGCCGATCTGTGTTCTGCACGTCGAGAGTGGTGATGTGTACGTCAATACCCATCAGTGCGACCTCGATGTCGATGCCTTGGTTGGGGTCAGGGAGCTATATCGGCGCAGCGCTGCAACCACCGGCGTAGCCTCAGCGTCGGAGGCTCTGTAGCTATGGACGACATCAATACCGTCGCAGTCGATTTACACGAAAAGCGCTACTCGGACTTCGACCTTCTTCGCATCGCCAAAGCAGTGAATCAAGACTACGACGGGCTGGTCACGGCCTACCTGGTGAATGTCCATATTCATGCGTGCAGTGCTGTTGGTGTGGTGTTCGGTCACATTTGCCCTGGGCCGTACCAACGATTTGCAGATGGTCGGCTGATTCGGACATCCGACATTCAGTCCGTAACGAAGCAAGGCAGTTTTTGGGTGATCAATACTGTCAACTCGAAGTACGTCATTGCGACGTTCAGGCGGGACGTCGGACGGCGTAGCCTGCATGAGTTCATGCGCATAGCGGGAGACAGGTATCTGCCAACGCCGGATCGCCTCCAGTAGCTCTGAGGTCGTTGTTTTGGGCTTGCCCCGCCTCGGGGATGGCTGTCGTTTACCAATCCCGCTGTTGCGGGACTTGGCCCCTTCGGGCTTCCATCCTCAAGTCTCCAGCCCTGCTTGGGCCTAGGCGCTCCGCTTGCCATTTCGGACGCCAGCACATGGTGCCTGCTCGATTCCCTAACCGTTGGCCATTGAATCCGGTCTCCGAGGTTTTGACCGCTTCCTCGGGAGCAGATAGTTATCGGACACTTTCAGCGATATCGTATGCTCGGTTCCCTATGCTTAGCCAAGGACGTGTGGCATGCCGAAGATCAAACCACTGGATATGAAGCTAATCGACCTTCTTTTCGAGATGGAAGGGGGTTACGTGTTGGACTTCTCAGACCGCACCATGTCCCAGTTCTTCCTCGGAGAGCTGGAGATCGATATTGATGATCCGCTGTTCGCTGCGGATAGCACATCCAAAGCTAGGCGCCTGCGGAGCTTCCTCACGCTTGCCGATACACCGACTTGCGTGCGAGCGCTCAAAGCACTCTGGCAATATCGTCAGGCTGCGCTGGCCAACCAACGCAAAGATGAACCTGTGGTTAACGCCGAGGGGCGCTTCCTGACTTTGATTCAAGGCTTGGAGTCCGGCTCATCTGCCGACGTCATCAATGGCGATCCGTTCGCAGCTGTGCGTCAGGTAAATGTTGATCAGGCGGCTCAGTTGAAGAGGGCCCTGTTGGACATTCATAAGCTCGCTCCTCAAGCACGAGGCTACGCATTCGAGACGTTCCTCCAGCAGCTGTTTGAGGCATCCAACCTCCAACCTCGTGCACCATTTCGGAATACGGGGGAACAGATAGATGGAAGCTTCCAATGCCGAGGTGACATCTACCTTGTTGAGGCGAAGTAGGTAGTAAACCCTGTTGGTGCAGGGGAGCTGCACATCTTTCAAGGCAAGATTAGCCAGAAGGCAGCTTGGACACGAGGTGTTTTTATCAGTTACTACGGATTCACTGACGTTGGGCTGGAGGCATTCGGGCGCGGCAAGAGCTTGATATGCATTTCGGGAAAAGATATCAACGATGCTTTAGACAAGCACATACCATTTGCGGATGTAATCGACCGCAAAGTGCGGGCGGCTGCTGAGACAGGTTCAGTATTCGTACCTTTGGATAAATTGTTCTAAGCCCATGCGGCAACGCTAAATTTCATCAGAGGCTCCAATGTACCTAACCATCATGAAGCCCGAAGTGCTTCAGGACGTTGCATCGCTCGGTCGTGGTCTTTGGATTGTAGAAGGCCCTGATGGCCCAGCGCTCGTGGTCAAAGCGGGCAAAGAATTTATCCTCGCCGCACGTGAGAAGCGCGAGCTGAAGTTCTATCTTGCACCATACGAGTCTGATGAGGCGCAAGGCCTGACGCTGTTGACGGCCTGCTTTGATGATCCGATTAGTCCGCTGACTATTAAAACACCTCTGATGGGTAGCGATCCTTTTACAGAGGGCCTGAAAAGTCTTCCTGACCGTTTTAGCGTCTGTTTTTTTGATGAACACAATCGCGAACTTCTCAGCAGTACAGCGCACGCTAGCCTTGAAGGGCTCCGAAAGTATGCAAAGGGTGTCAATCCCTTGGGGAAGGAGCACTGGCATCTCATGATGGAGCAAGCAGATCACTGGTTCAGCTTTACGACTAGGGAAGACGACAGCCGAGCAGTAACGTTGACGCTCTTGGAGGATCTATTTCCAAGCGACTTCCTGATCACCGACCTCACTCGCCAAGGCTTCCAGGGTTCCAGAGGTTTCTCAAATACTCACCTTGAGCGACCGGAGCCAGGACACCTACAGGAGCTGGATATCATCTATCTGCTCCAGCGTGCTTACTCGGCGGAGCAAATCATCCATGGGCCAGTGAAAGTCTCCGATGGGGAAGAGCTGACCGATGCTGTTGTTTTGGGGACGGAGGTCACGCTTTTACTACAGGCCAAGGACAGCCCAAACACAGCTGAAATGATGGGGACAAAGCTTGAACGAAAGCGTAAGAAGGCCCTGAGTCAGTTGAAAGGAGGCCTATCGCAGCTACGTGGCGCAGTTTCAACTATCGAGCGTGAGGGAAATCCCGCGCTGCGGCTTGTTGATGGTACTTCCCTCAAAATCGATCTTGCAGCACGCCCCCTTGTAGGAGTCGTGGTGGTAAAAGAGCTGTTTAGCGACACCTATGAAGAGTACGGGGCCATGATCTTGGATTTCATGGATGATGTAGGTGTTCGTGTGTTGGCATTTGATTACAACGAGTTCGAGGTTATGACGAGGCACTGTCCCTCAGAGGAGGCACTCCTTTCGGCATTCTGGCAAATTTCCGAGTGCGCGGTTGAACAGAGGATCTATCCCAGACTTCGCTTCACTGAGCTTCCCCCACGCTGATTCACCACCATTTCCACTCAATGAAGGGGACCCCCGACAATCCCCTAGACTGAACTAGAGGTTTAAACGTCACTTCACCGTCGTAAAGGTTAGCGATCCGCAACAGTACCCTGGCATCACTGAGCAAACATGCCGGCAATAATCCTGGCGTCGAGCAAGGCGTGGTGAGGCAGCTCTTCACCCTCGCTAGTCGGAGAAAGCGTCGTCGCATCGGTAGGAAAATTGCGAACGATTCTGGGCCATCGTCCGTCCTCATATACCAGGTCGCAAAAAAGCTCCCAATCGTACTGAGGGGCATCCGTGACGATCTCGACCTCATTTTTGAACAACGTCAGAAACTTGAGCAGAGCCAACCTGGCTTCAGCTGTGGGTAGCGAGTAGCTCCCTCCCCACAACTGCGGAAGGACGACTTGTACGACGAAATCGCTACAGTCTTCTTCTCGCCATGAGTCGAGCAATTCCACGTAGAATTCGCGCCCATCCTCAGCCACTAATGCGAGTGATATCAGCTTCGCTTCTGCTGATAGCCGGGTAAACTCGCAATCAAGAAAGAGCCTCATGTTAGAACTCCGCAATGGCTAGGGCTCGCCTGGATATGGCGCAGGAAGCTCAGCTATGGGAAATGGCCCTCGAGCATTTTGGCTCAGACGGACTCCTCCAAGTGGTCATCGAAATGTGGAGCCGCGCCGCGCCTCCGCCCAGACCGTTGGTAGAGCAACTGTCCATCAATCAGGTGAGTCAGGACGTCTTGAGCATACTGAAAATTGCCCAGCAGCGGGTAGGTGCCATCGTGCCAGGTCGAACGCCTGATGCAGGCACAGTCACGCTGTACGCACGTCACGCTAGCAACTTAGTTGATGGGCTCATTACACTGCTGCCAAAGGTGAAGCTTTCGCAAGCCTTACGAGGCTCTTGTCTTGAAATTGAACTGGGGATTTGACGTCCGCACAGGCTCCACGAATACCAGTCAGCAACAATCCTGTTAAAACTTGCCCAGCGAAATGCGTCCCTTTGAGATGTTCTATGAACTCTGAATTAACTGAAGAAGAAATGCGTCGTGCGTTATTCGGTACGCCTCAGCCCGAGGAGCAGATGTCTACTCCTGTAGTAGAGGAGCCAGTGGAAGAAGTTGTGCTCGCGAAATCGGTGGTCGCTCCAGCAGCCAAGGAGAAAACGGCAAAAGCATTCACGCCCAGGCTGAGGGTCACGTTACGTGTTGGAAACGAGTTTGAAGGGAAAATGGTCGAGTTGATTCACGAGGCTGATACGTTGAGCTCATTGCTTGCTGAGCAGGAGGCTGTAAAGGCTGCTAGGAAAAAGTACAAGTACGTGGAAGTGGTATCGGTTAAATCTATGTAAATGCGCCAAATGACCTAGTCGTGCAAAGGGTCGGCCCGTACATGGTTGATCATCGATCAAACATCTTGCCTAGCCTAAAGGGCCTTCAGATCGCTTGCATGCAGCTGCTCTTGATGCCTCTTGATGCCATTGGCGTTGATGCTATAAGATCAGGAGATGGCATTCCTCCTTTAACCGCCTTCGTGCTGATTATGCCTACGTGAACCCTGGACAGGGTGCGTAGGTGTGTCTCCCTGTCCTCCAATTTAGGACAGGCTATGATCTTACCCTTCGAGTTTCCCTTTTCCTTTAGCGCGAGCCGCTTGCCAGTTAGTCCACTCAGATCTGATGAGGAGGACTCTCCGTGCTGAAGTCATTAATGGTCATCGCCGTTGGCGCTTCACTTGGAGCCTGGTTGCGCTGGATATTGGGCATGAAACTGAATGCTCTTTTCCCGACGATCCCGCCAGGTACTGTGGTCGCGAACATGGTTGGGGGTTACATCATTGGCCTGGCCATCGCATTCTTGGCCGCATCTCCAACCCTAAGCCCTGAGTGGCGTCACCTGATCATCACGGGTTTCTGTGGTGGACTTACCACCTTCTCCACATTTTCAGCCGAAACGGTCGCCTTGATTCAGGAAGGCAGACTGCTATGGGCGCTTGGCTCAATTTCGTTACACGTCGTAGGTTCGTTAGCGATGACCGCTGCCGGGCTTCTGTCCTACCAAATGATTGGTACTCGCTGAGGAGATATAAATTTAAGGCTTTATCCGCTTGGGCGTGCTTCTAAATCTAGTGAGCGAGCCCGTACCGTGGCGTAGTTGAACAGGCTTAGGCTGATTTTCGCCTGTGACAATAATCGTTACAGGCTATTTGGGCAGCCGCACCGGTACAACTCGGATGTTAAAATATTCTCTTTAGATTGAAGCGCAAGGACACTGATGACCGACACTAGAACTCCTGCTGAAACCCCTAGAGCAGCTGCAATTTTAGCTCGCTTCCTGTCGTCGGAGTCCGCTGGCGGTCTTGTACTGATGGGCGCAGCACTCGCGGCCCTGATCGTCGCGAACTCGCCTCTCTCGCAAGGTTATTTTGCCGCCTTGCACAGTGTCTGGTTGGGCATGTCTGTGGAGCATTGGGTCAATGATGGCCTCATGGCTATCTTCTTCCTGATGGTCGGCCTAGAGATCAAAAGAGAGGTTCTGGCAGGTGGGCTTTCCACTTGGGGCCAGCGCGCCCTGCCGGGGTTTGGTGCTTTAGGTGGCATGGTTGTGCCTGCGCTGATCTACATCGCAATCAACTGGGGTAAGTCTGAGACCTTGAAGGGATGGGCTATCCCAGCCGCCACCGACATCGCATTCGCCTTGGGCGTCTTGTCGTTGCTGGGGAAGCGAGTCCCTACGTCGCTGAAGGTCTTCCTCGCTGCCTTGGCGATCATTGACGACCTAGGTGCTGTGGTTATCATCGCCTTTTTCTACACCACGGGTCTTTCTATGCCGATGTTGCTGGCATCGCTCGCCACCCTGGTCATTCTGATCGCAATGAATCGATTGGGCGTCAGACGATTATTCCCATATTTGCTGGTGGGTGGTGTGCTGTGGTTCTTGGTGCTGCAGTCGGGGGTGCATGCCACTCTTGCGGGTGTTGCCGTTGCACTGTGCGTCCCAATGGGTAAGCCAGAAGAGGAAGCCAAGTCTCCACTGCTCTTCTTAGAAGAGAAGCTGCACATGTGGGTAGCGTTCGCTGTGGTGCCGATTTTCGGCTTCGCCAATGCGGGTGTTTCGCTTGCCGGCATTTCTATGGAGAACCTAGTCGATCCGGTTCCGCTGGGTGTAGCGCTCGGTCTGTTGGTGGGCAAGCAAGTTGGCATTTTCCTATTAGCTGCTCTGGCCATTCGTATGGGCTTGGCCAAACTGCCGGAAGGCAGCAATTGGGCACAGCTTTACGGCGTTGCGCTCTTGTGCGGCATCGGCTTCACCATGAGCCTGTTCATCGGAAACCTGGCGTTTGCTGGATCAGCTCACCTGATCGACGAAGTAAAAGTCGGTGTGTTGATCGGTTCGACGTTGGCTGCAATCGGTGGAGTCCTGATTTTGCGACGCAGCGCTGGGCCCGCCATTGTCGCCGCCACGGTCTCTAAATAAGCGTAAGCGAGCCGGCCACGGAGTTTCTCCCTGACAGAAATCCTGTGGCTGGAACATCGTCTCGCGAAGTGAGGTCATCGTGCTTTACGCCACAAGCTGCTGAGATAGCCCCTCAAAGGCTGATTGGCGGCATCAACTCGGACGCGACTTTTTTCAGCATGAACGTTTCGCGCTGAATTGACTGCCCCATCGATAACTCCTGACGCTGCATCACGGCTTCATTGTGCGTGATGGCTTCATGCAGGTTGATCCAGACAGGCCGCATACCATTCGCGATTTCGTGTCTTTCCATTCTCGCGGGCTCTAGCTGGGGCGCTACTTCGCATTGATAAAAATGCGAGGTCATGTGCATCAGATCGTACTGTGGCTTCCAGTAGGGCCGGTACTCCTCGATGTAACCGTAGTGCTGGAGCACCTGTATTTGACGAGCACCAGTCTCTTCCTCAAGCTCACGCTTCAGGCCTGCGACAATGTCTTCGTCACCATCAAGGCCGCCGCCAGGAAAGCTGAAATCGTTATAGCGCTCGGTGAACAGCAACAGGATCTGTTCATTCCGCATCACTATGCCGCGTGCTGCGTGTCGACGGAATACTTTGCCCTGTTTGGATTTCAGCTCGGGGTGAACAATTTCAGTTATGAGTTGCATGTGGTCTCGTTACGGCAAGATCAGTTAGTCATCGTCCAGGGTGGCCACGGTATTTCCGCAGTTCTGGAAATACTGTGGCCAGTGGAACTGGCTCAGCGAAGCAGCAATACGGGTAAAGTGGATGTTCGCAGCATCGTCGTGGTCGTACTGCCTACCAGAAACTGCCTGATGCGTGAGTGCCCGTACGCCCCCATGACCAAGAGGTCAACGCCGTGCTCTGCCTGATACGCATGCAGCACCGACTCTACTTCGCCTGGGCGGATCTCGGCATGCACCAGCGAGCCAGAAGAGGCAAGTGTGATTCGTGCTTTCTCCAGCTCATTCTGGTTTTCTTCAGAGTCCGTACCAACCATGACGATATGAATTGGCAGGCCTTCGCACAGCGGGCTTGAAGCAAGCATCTGTACGGTCTTGTGGCCTGTAGCGCTGCCGTCAAATGCCACCATGACCGTTTCAGGTTTCGTGAAATGGCTGGTTGTAATCAGGATGGGGCGGTGGATAGTTCGGACTACCGCTTCAATCTGGCTGCCAAGACTTTGGGCACTACGCGTGCTGTCCTCTCCGACTCTTCCAATCACCAGTAATCGAATATCATTTTGGAGTTCGCTCAGGCTCTCGACTAGATGGCCATGGCGCTGCTTCAGATCAGGTGACATGGCGCCAGAGATGACTGTTCGCTCGCGAGCTTTTTCAAGCATGTGCAGCCCATGCTCCAAGGCCAGTTTTGCACGCTGCGCATCCAGCGTGGCCAACTCTTCCAATAGATGTTCTCTGCTACCGAGACCGATATTGCCGCTGAGGTCAGCGGATGCAGGGTATTTCTCCTTATCCAGCACATGAAGCAAGGTCAGGGGAGCACTGAGTCGTTGCGAGGCCCATGCTGCGTAATCGCAGACCGCCAATGAGGATTGTGAGTTATCAATGCATGCCATTACGTGGGTCATTGTCGTTCTCCTTAGTGGCTCATGAGCTTGTCGATGGCACCGGGTTTGTCATGCACGCCGAAGCGGTCAACGATTGTTGCGCTGGCTTCATTGAGACCGAGCACTTCAACCTCAGCGCCTTCACGGCGGAACTTGATCACGACCTTATCCAGCGCTGCAACGGCGGTGATATCCCAGAAATGCGCCTGTGTGAGATCGATGGTGACCTTGTTGAGCGCTTCCTTGAAGTCAAAAACCTCAGTGAATTTGTCTGCAGAGCTAAAGAACACCTGGCCCACGACGTGGTAAGTCCGATGCGATTTCGTATCTTCCAGAGTGCTCTTGATATCCAGGTAGTGCCCGACCTTATTGGCAAAGAACAGCGAAGCCAGCAGCACACCTACCAGTACGCCGTAAGCCAGGTTGTGAGTGGCCACGACGACCACGACAGTCGCCACCATGACGAGGTTGGTCGACAGAGGATGCTCTTTCAGATTACGCAAGGAATCCCAGCTAAAGGTGCCGATGGACACCATGATCATCACAGCCACGAGTGCCGCCATGGGGATTTTGGAGAGCCATTCGCCAAGAAATACCACCATCAGCAGCAGGAAAACGCCGGCACACAATGTCGAGAGACGGGTGCGGCCACCAGATTTCACGTTGATGATCGACTGGCCGATCATGGCGCAACCTGCCATGCCGCCAAGCATGCCGGCAGCGATGTTGGCCACACCCTGGCCTTTGCACTCGCGGTTTTTGTTGCTGGTGGTATCGGTAAGGTCGTCGACGATGGTCGCGGTCATCATTGACTCGAGTAGACCCACTACGGCCAAGGCAGCCGAGTACGGGAAAATGATGCGCAGGGTTTCAAAGTTCAGCGGCACTTCGGGCCAAAGGAAAATCGGCAACGTATCCGGCAGTTGGCCCATGTCACCGACGGTGCGGATATCCAAACCGAGGTAAATGGCGACGGCAGTCAGCGTCAGGATGCACACCAACGGTGACGGAATCAGCTTGCCGATCTTCGGTACGTATGGGAACAGGTAGATGATCCCGAGGCCCGCTGCCGTCATGGCGTAGACATGCCAAGTGACATTGGTCAGCTCAGGCAATTGCGCCATAAATATCAGAATCGCCAATGCGTTTACGAAGCCGGTGACTACCGAGCGTGAAACAAAGCGCATCAACGAGCCAAGCTTCAGGTAGCCGGCAAGGATTTGAAGTACCCCACAGAGCAACGTGGCTGCAAGCAGATACTGAAGTCCGTGCTCTTTAACCAGAGTAACCATGAGCAGTGCCATGGCGCCGGTAGCCGCCGAGATCATGCCGGGACGACCACCGACAAAGGCGATAACAGCACAGATACAGAAAGAGGCGTAAAGCCCGACCTTTGGGTCAACGCCGGCGATGATGGAAAAGGCGATGGCTTCGGGAATCAGTGCAAGTGCGACCACGATCCCCGCGAGCACATCTCCACGGATGTTGGAAAACCACGTTTGTCTAAGTTTTTGCAGCATAGAAAATATCCAAGGCAAAGCATCGCGCACGCCAAAGGAATGGCGAGCGAACCGATGCAAATTCAAATTTTGAGGATTTTTTGCTGTGTGCTTAAGGTGTAGAACCAGGCGTACAGCAGTGCGCACCCGCGAGCGAGGCTAGCGGAAGCAGGGTGTTGCGAGGGGGCGTAGCGCTAAGGCGGCGTAGGCTGCCAGTAGATCGTTTGGAGTACAGTCATGCGGATGTTCCTGTAGCTCAAGGGTAAGGCTGAGCAATAAGTATACAGTTGAGTTACCGTCGATTGCCACCCGCAGACTCGATTTGGCTGGTTTCCTAGAACTCGCCCTGGCAGGACTAGATTGAGCAGTCGAGGAGAACATGACATCGTCACTGCCAACCTTACTGAGCTAGCGAAGCTGCTCGCTGCGTTGGAAGCATTCGCGGATGACTGAACCCAATAATTGCAACGAGCCCCTGCAGGCGGCATTGATCCAGGAGGAAATCCTAGAGATTCTGAAAGACGCCAAGGTGCTAGCGCGCAGATTCTACTGCCTAACCGGCAAGCCGCTGGGCGTCACCGGTGAGGTCGCAGAGTACGAAGCTGCTACTAGACTCGGCCTGTTATTACATCCTGCAAGGCAGGCAGGTTACGACGCTACAGAGACGCTGGAAGATGGCGTCGCGAGAATCCAGATAAAGGGCCGCTGTATCCTGAACCCGCAAAAGATTACGGGCCGTATGGGTGCAATTGATCTACGACAACCCTTCGATACTGTGCTCTTGGTGCTGCTTGATTCTGAGTTCAACGCATTTGCAATGTACGAAGCGAGTCGTGCCAAGGTAGAGGTAGCATTGACCTTGCCTGGCTCGAAAGCCAGAAATGAACGGGGAGCGCTGGCTATTAGGCAATTCATGTCGATAGCTAGATTGCGCTGGGCTCGCCATGAGCCTAGCGACTAAGCGTATTAACCGCCGTCTGGACGCCGAGTGCTGCGGATATGTCCCGTGTGACGAGCCAGGCTAATGTCCCTAATACGGCACATTAACCACCACTTTTAGGCTTAATGAACCTATTTGGGTACATTACGCTGAGCAAAGGAATGCGGACAATGATGACTATAGCCCCTACCTAGCCCAGACTATCTTCTGACTTGGAAGCAAGCCCCTAATGGTTCCTGGCATAGCTGCTAAATATTCCCGCAGGAATACTGCACCATAAAGATTCAACCGTAGCTGTATTCATGATTTTATTAAAAAAAGGCGGCGATGTAGTTCCACGCGCAGAAAAAATAATAATCGATGTGGTTCGCTACAAAGTTAGGTGCCGCAAGCGATAGGAAGTAGTGGACAATGGCTGCGTATAGACAGAAACACATAGTCCAAGCGAGCCAGTAAACGGTGCGTCCGGACGATATAGGTTTTTCAACCAAGCGCTTCCAGTCATCGGCAGACATGAAGTTGTAGATTTTCCTCCGCCATCCTTCTCTACTGCTGTCAGCAAGACTGTTAAAACGCAAGGTTGATAGAGTGTTGATAACTATGCTCAATATGAGAAGTGCAGAGACACCGAGATACAGAATCGTGGTAGCTGTATCGGCCACGCCTGCAGTCGCTATCGGAGTCTTGAGAGCTAAAACAACACCCGCCACCGCGAAATCACGCCAGAGAGCTGATATTAAATCCCTTGTCGCAGTTTGTGTCTTATTAACCTCGTCCTGCAAACCCTTGCGCAGATCCCCTAAGCTTTTGACAGCCTCCTTGCTTTGATCCTGAAGATGAAAGGCGAACGCTTCCTTGGCCCCCGAGAGGCTATTTTTTAAGAGTGGCGTCGAGCCAGAGGGCCACGTCGTCCCACTGTTCCAGTTGATAGCAATGTGGTTGTTGAAAAGTTGGAATTTCGTTTCACACTCCCTAGGGGTGGAGTAGATCCACTGGCAGGTGTCGTGAAGCGTCTCAAAATTGATATCAGCCCAGTTAATAGGCTGGTCTATAGCTATGGGGAGTGAGCGCCCGCCTCGAAATATTACATGAGTCTCGTCATCTTCCTTGCGAATCTCGGCTGGCAAGCAAAAGGAAAGCTTTTCCACCGCCACGCGTTTCCAGGCTGTAAAAGGTTCGCTTTCAGCAATTGGCTCAGCAGTCAGCAGCCATGGCTCAAGCGACGGAGGGGTAAGGGAGTGGGTAAGATCCCGTACCATTTTCCAAGGTTTTTCAGGATGTTGAGTGGCGGTCGGTAAATTTTTATCTCCACCCATTTCTTTCACTAGGAACTGATGAGTGGAAAATTCAAAGGTTTCACCTGCAACCCACACGCACATTTTTTTCTGTGAGTTCTGTGCTGAAAATTGGTTTGTCCTCAACCAGTTTTCGAAACCTTTTAAAGTTAGGAAATAACACCAGCCATCATCCGTTGGCTTCTCCAAGATGACTGTCAATCTGTCATTTTCCACATCCTCCAAATCGAAATCTTTGATCTCGATGCTGTCGGAAACTTCTCCAAAAAGCTCCATCTTTCCGATGCCCACAGAACAAACACGCTGGGCAAGATCTTTCAATTCTCGAACAAACCCGGAAGATGTAACGCTTACTTCATCAATTCGAAAAATATGCGTAGTTTCAACCTGCGCAGAACCACCTGACGCCGTAAGTCGCTCAAAGAAGCTGCGAAGTTCCAGCGCTAGCTGTTTCATGATTCACGCAAGCGACTTGTACGAATAGTAATAACAGTTTCATCCTTTCCATTTTCAATAGTTAAGCTTCCCTTTGCCCGCGCAGGCATATTGATGGTTATGCCTTCACTTGTTACGTATTTCTTTGCCTCATTGGTAGGTAGCTCTTCCTCATCATAGGAGAACACCTCACCAGTCAAATTTAGGCTTTCCAATTCTTTGTCAAAGGTCGCCCGGATTTGATCTTGGCCATTGATGCCAAAAAAATCTGTGAAGAATTCGTCGACTTCAAAGTCTTTACGCTTTTTCGCAATCTCAACGACTTTCTCAGCGACCTTCGATGTGATAGCAGGCGGCAGATCACCCAAGTGTGTCCTTACAGTTTTTTTGATTGCCTTAACCAAATCTACCGTCATTTCCTTTGAGTTCCGGAGGCGCTCTACTCCCAGGAATTCTTTGAAGAAATCACTGATTCCTGAGCGGCTCATTTTATCAATGATCACTACTTCTGAGTCTTTGGAATCCAAATCAATAAGAGCTGATTTCTGCAACGCTTTTGGTGATTCAGTAAAGTTGTTAGTAACTGCCTGAAGTATTGCCTTGGCGCCCTTAGTTTCAAATGTCACGACTTTTTCAGAGTCGTACTTGATTAAGGAATAAAACTTTTTAGCCCCTGTAATTAAACCAATTACAATCAACACACCTGACTTCATCCGTTTATCACCAAGGCGATGAAATTGCCGCGCCAAGCTCTTGGAGATATCAACAAAATTCGACTCGCCCTTTTCCCAACTATTCAATTTGGCCTTTACTTGAGATATTTCAGCGAAAGAGAATTTATTGCCCTTGAGGGTTTCTTTGATGCGGTCAATGAAGAACGGCTCGAAGGTGCTTAAGGGGGTGTCGTCAAAAAGGATCGGATCATCGGCTCGATGATGCACCACGTGAAAAATGAAATTCTCGATTTTCAGGGCTTCGATTTCTTTATCCGTAAGAGTGGCCAAGTTAAATCCTCATCCTTGCTGGTGGCGACATGACATTAAGCATTGATGTAAGCACCTTTTCAGCGTTATGCCTAGCGTCCCCCGCAGGGCATAGCATACGAATTACTGTATGAATATACACCTATAGAAAGCGGTTGGCTGCCGTTTGGCCCCACCCAGGATCACTTGTCCGATGGAAGGCTCACTGGTAAGCGTGCATGAACGCTGAGCACTGGGTTACATTTTTCGAGATTCTTTTGGTGCTTTTATAAAAAAGCAATAATTGCTTTTATTTTATTGATATGGGATGCTTCTTAGCATCTGACAGGAGATCCATCCCATGAACGACATTATTTCGCTCATCGAAAACGCAGCAAAGACGAAGAATGACCTGGCGTCCGCATCTATCCGCATGCCCAAGGAGCTCTACTCATTTATCGAAGGTCTGGCTGATCAGCTCGATCTGAGTCGCCAGGAGACAATGCTGAAACTGCTAGAGAAGGGGGTTGAAGCTGCCAAGGCTGCTCTGAAGCTTGATGACAAAGAGCAGGCGGCAGTAGACATCGAGTTACTCGAACCGTCGAGCTTCCACCTTCTGAATACGAACAAGCGTCACTCATTGGAAGACCATGACCGTATGCTGAGCGAGGGTAGCGCAGCAGCTTTTTATGCCCCTTGGAAGTACAACATTGACCGTATAAAGAAAGGTGACGTGGTCTTCTTGTACGAAAATGGCAAGGGGATCGTCGCCTTCGGCCAAGGTACTGGCGAAACTGAAAAACGTGAGCATCACGGCTATCTCGAAGAGTGCCATTTTCAGCGACTGATGGATTTCACCATCTTGGATAAGCCGATTTCGGCTGCGGAGATCAAGAAAGCGGTACAGAAAAATGTCGTCTTCTTGCGCACGATGTCTCCCATGCCCGATGGCCAATTGCTGCTGAATCTGATCCAAAAGCGCTCCGCATGAAGCCTGGTGGGCGTAGTCAAAACAACCATCCCAACAGGGGCTAGGATCGGCTCAGTACGCTGCAGGGGTAGCCAACCGCACAGGCTCAATCTCTCCCTAAGTCCGCTCAGCCCATCTCTGAAGGATGGAATGATAGGGAGTCTTATAAATACAACACTCGGGTTGTATTTATAGAAATATGACACGGCAATCAATGAACGCCAGGATTCCCCAGTGTCTACTGACGATTGACAAGATCAAGACCGGACGGACAGTATCCGTACGAACAATTCACGCACCACATAATGGTTCGAGTCCTACTGGGCCCACCAACTTGAAAGCCGCGCACTGCGCGGCTTTCGTGTTTCTGGATGGACCATCTCAGATACAGTCTGAATCGCCTCGGCCTAACGTCTCCAAAACCGACGCGCTCGATGAGTTGTTACCGGGGAGTTGGCTTGCTGGCGATGAGCCCCATGCAGACGTCAAATTCCCCGGGGCCTCACATCAAAGACTGTTTGCATCTTAGTCACCGCTTGTAGAAAATCGTCGTCTTTTTGCACGAATGGATACGCGCATGAAGTTCGAGAAGACTACGCAGTACAGGTCCGAGGAAGGGATCGTCTTCAATCTGTCTCAAATCACCCTCATGGAAAGCGACCGAGGTCGCCTGCGCGAGCTGCACTTTGGCGAAGCGAAACGCGCCCATTACCAAGTCAACAGCATGGTCGTCGATATGTACGACCGAATGCAGGCTCGAAACCTGCCATGCCTGCTGACAGTCTGCATTTCCAATCCCCTCATCCGGCAGCAGGCCGACGCTATCAACACGATGCGCGGCAACGTCGCCAAGGGAATTGCTGCGGCCTCAGGTGGCGCTGCCGGGAAGGTAGGTGCGTTGGGCGGGCCGCTCATTGGCTGGGCTTCAGGTGCAGTCGTGACGACAGGTGTCAACTGGTACCTCAAAGGAGCCCTGCCGACCCTGCATGCAGGTGACGTGCTGGTCAGCATCGAGGGAGAGGTCCATGGCGGGATTGGCCCACAGCGCTCTGTCGTGACGCTGGTCATCAAGGTCTGAGGAACTGCACATGCCCTACATCATGCAAACTGTCGTCCTTCTGGTGCTGGGCGCGATTCTCGTTCAGTTTCTGAAACCATACCCGCTGCGCAAATGGCTGGGTTTGGCACTGCTGGCAACGGGCTTGGTCAGCCTCTTCAAGGTGGGTGAGCAGCAGGTGCTGGGCTTTGACCTGGAGCTGCTAGCACTGCTGGCCGTGCCGCTGGGCGTGGTGCTTTTCCTGACGCGGCGGCGGTTCACGGAGGGGGACTGAAGCCCTGGCACGATTTCTCGGTGCCGTCTCTGGTACTCAGCTTGAACAACCTTCTCAAAATTACGCTTAACACCACGTATTACAGGGCCTCCAGCGGGTTCGAGTCCTACTGGGCCACCCTCTTTAAAAGCCGCGCACTGCGCGGCTTTTGCGTTTCTGGCGGTCGCCCTAAGCACCCGCGAACACGAGCCTGTAACATGCTCCCCCATTGCCACCCACGCCGGAGCCCATCTTGTCCGCCACTCGCCCTCCCGTCCTCGATGAAATCGACCGCCAGTTGATCGCTGCCTTGCAGATCAATGCCCGTGAAAGCGTGGCCATGCTCGCTCGGCAATTGGGGATTGCCCGTACCACTGTGACCTCGCGCCTGGCGCGCCTGGAAAAGACCCAGGTGATTACCGGCTATGGCGTGCGCCTTGGTCAGCGTGTGGTGGATGGTGGGTTGCAGGCGTATGTGGGGATTACGGTGCAACCGCGCTCCGGCAAGGAAGTGCTGCGTCGCCTCAGCGCCATGGCGCAGGTCCAGCAGCTGTGTGCGGTCAGTGGTGAGTTTGATTATGTGGCCTGGCTGCGCACCGACTCGCCGGAACAGCTGGATCAGTTGCTGGACCAGATCGGCAGTGTCGATGGGGTAGAAAAGACCACCACTTCGATCATCCTGAGTAACAAATTGGATCGCGGACAACCAATTTGACCACCAACATCGTCACTTCGACTGAAAACAATTCAATTCGACGACACATTGCGTCTTATTAACGAGCGCTACGCTCCCTAGAATGGCTGCCATCTTTTCCTATACTCAACGGGTCGTGCCCCGTCGAGTTGCCAGCAAGGTCAGCCATGAACGCCACCCACAAGAACAATCGCCACCCTGCAGACGGTAAAAAACCCATCACTATCTTTGGCCCGGACTTCCCGTTCGCCTTCGATGACTGGATTGAACACCCGGCTGGGCTGGGCAGTATTCCCGCCGCCAACCACGGGGCCGAAGTAGCGATTGTCGGCGCAGGTATCGCCGGGCTGGTGGCCGCCTACGAGCTGATGAAGCTCGGTCTCAAGCCAGTGGTGTATGAAGCCTCGAAAATGGGCGGGCGCCTGCGCTCCCAGGCGTTTGAAGGGGCCGAAGGCATCATCGCGGAGCTGGGTGGCATGCGCTTCCCTGTGTCGTCGACGGCGTTCTACCACTATGTGGACAAGCTGGGCCTTGAAACCAAGCCGTTTCCCAACCCGCTGACACCGGCCTCCGGCAGCACCGTGATCGACCTGGAAGGCCAGACTCATTACGCACAGAAAATCTCCGACCTTCCTGCGCTGTTCCAGGAAGTGGCTGACGCCTGGGCCGACGCCCTGGAGGCCGGCTCGCAGTTCGGAGATATCCAGCAAGCGATTCGCGACCGTGACGTGCCACGGCTCAAGGAGCTGTGGAACAAGCTGGTTCCGCTGTGGGACGACCGCACCTTCTATGACTTCGTCGCTACCTCCAAGGCGTTCGCCAAGCTGTCGTTCCATCACCGCGAAGTGTTTGGCCAAGTGGGTTTCGGCACGGGTGGCTGGGATTCGGACTTCCCCAACTCGATGCTGGAAATCTTCCGCGTGGTGATGACCAACTGCGACGACCACCAGCACCTGGTGGTCGGTGGCGTGGCGCAAGTGCCCATGGGTATCTGGCGCCATGTGCCTGAGCGTTGCGCACACTGGCCGCAAGGCACCAGCCTCAGTTCCCTGCACCATGGCGCGCCACGGGCCGGGGTCAAGCGCATTGCCCATGCGGCCAACGGGCGTTTCGCGGTGACCGACAACTATGGCGATACCCGCGAATACGCCGCCGTGTTGACCACCTGCCAGAGCTGGCTGCTGACCACCCAGATCGAATGCGACGAGAGCCTGTTCTCGCAAAAAATGTGGATGGCCCTGGACCGTACGCGCTACATGCAGTCGTCGAAAACCTTTGTCATGGTCGACCGGCCTTTCTGGAAAGACAAAGACCCGGAAACCGGCCGCGACCTGATGAGCATGACCCTCACTGACCGCCTGACCCGTGGCACCTACCTGTTCGACAACGGCGACGACAAGCCCGGGGTCATTTGCCTGTCCTACTCGTGGATGAGCGACGCGCTGAAAATGCTCCCGCAGCCCATCGATAAACGTGTGAAGCTGGCCCTCGACGCGCTGAAAAAGATCTACCCGAAAGTCGACATCAAGGCGCGCATCATTGGCGACCCGATCACCGTTTCCTGGGAGGCCGATCCGCATTTCCTCGGCGCATTCAAGGGCGCGCTGCCGGGCCACTACCGCTACAACCAGCGGATGTATGCGCATTTCATGCAAAAGGACATGCCCGCCGAGCAGCGCGGGATTTTCATCGCGGGCGACGATGTATCCTGGACCCCAGCCTGGGTCGAAGGCGCAGTGCAGACCTCACTGAACGCGGTTTGGGGCATCATGAGCCACTTCGGTGGCAGCACTCACCCTGAGAACCCGGGACCGGGGGATGTGTTCGATGAAATCGGCCCCATCGCCCTGGCCGAATAAGGAGTCAAGCCATGCGTGTCGCCCTGTATCAATGCCCGCCATTGCCGCTGGATGTCGCTGGCAATCTCAAGCGTCTGCATAGCGTTGCCCATGAAGCGTGCGATGCAGACGTGCTGGTGCTGCCGGAGATGTTCCTCACCGGCTACAACATCGGTGCAGAAGCGGTGGGTGCGCTGGCCGAAGCGCAGGACGGGCCGTCGGCGCAGACCATTGCCGAACTGGCAAAGAACACCGGCCTGGCGATTCTCTATGGCTACCCGGAACGCACCGAGGACGGCCAGATCTACAATGCCGTGCAATTGATCGACGCCAATGGCCAGCGCCTGTGCAACTACCGCAAGACACACCTGTTCGGCGACCTCGATCACTCGATGTTCAGCGCCGGCGGCGACGAATTCCCTGTCGTCGAGCTGAACGGCTGGAAACTGGGATTTTTGATCTGCTATGACCTGGAGTTCCCGGAAAACACCCGGAGCCTGGCCCTGGCCGGTGCAGAGTTGATCCTGGTACCGACGGCCAACATGGTGCCCTTTGACTTCGTCGCCGACGTCACCGTGCGGGCGCGGGCCTTTGAAAACCAGTGCTACGTGGCCTACGCCAACTATTGCGGGCATGAAGATCAGATCCAGTATTGCGGGCAAAGCAGCATCGCCGCGCCGAATGGCCAGCGTGTCGCCCAGGCGGGCCTCGATGAGGCGCTGATCGTCGCCACCCTCGACCGCCAGCTGATACACGACGCGCAAGCCGCCAATCACTACCTGGCGGACCGTCGCCCCGAGCTTTATGCAGCGTTGCACAAGCACTGACGGCCGCGCTTTGCGCTAGCATAGGCACTTCCTACGTTCTGGAAGTGTCCATGCCTGTGCCGGCCCACCCTCATCACCTGCAACTGACCCTGGCCAACGGCCTGCGGGTTTCCCTGCGTCATGCCCCACATCTGAAGCGCTGTGCAGCAGCCTTGCGGGTAGCGGCCGGCAGCCATGACGTGCCGCTGGCCTGGCCGGGGCTCGCGCACTTTCTGGAGCACCTGCTGTTTCTTGGCACCGAGGCTTTTCCTGCATCTGATGGCTTGATGGCCTACGTGCAGCGCCATGGTGGGCAGGTCAACGCCAGCACCGGCGAGCGCAACACTGACTTTTTCTTCGAAGTGCCCACGCAGGTTTTGGGCGAAGCACTGCAACGCCTGGCCGATATGCTCGCTCAGCCGCACCTGGCCATGGACGATCAACTGCGCGAGCGTGAAGTGCTGCAGGCAGAGTTTGTCGCCTGGTCCCAGGATGCCGAGGCACAACATCAGGTTGCGCTACTCGAAGGCCTCGCTGCCGGGCATCCGCTACGGGGTTTCCATGCAGGCAATCGCGACAGCCTGCCGGTTCCACACGAGGACTTTCAACAAGGGTTGCACACGTTTTACCAAGGTTTTTATCAAACCGGGCAGATGACCTTGAGCCTTGCCGGCCCACAGCCGCTGGAGGCGTTGCAAGCCCTGGCCCAGCGCTTTGGCGACAGCCTGCGCCCAGGGCCGCTGCGCCCACAGCAAGCACCACCGGCATTGATGAGCGGTGATAAACACCATTACTCACACCTCGAAAAAAACCGCTTGCATCACATCATTGCCTGCAACACGCCCCGTGAAGCATTGCAGTTCCTTTGCACCTGGCTCAATGCTGCGGCGCCGGGCGGTTTGCTTGCCGATTTGAAAGCCCGCGGATGGGCGAATGCGTTGCACGCCAAGGTGCTGTATGAGTTTGCCGGGCAGGCACTGCTGGATATTGAGTTCTCCCTGGGGCCCAAAGGGGCGCAACAAGCCCCGGCAATCGAAGCACTGTTGAATGACTGGCTGAGCTTTTTTGCTCACAGCGATTGGACTGCGCTGCGTGCAGAGTACGCCCTGTTGGTCGCCCGCCAGCAGCAAACCCGGGGCGCCCTGGCCCTGGCACGACAGGAAACGCCGCAGTTGTGCGAAGAGCATTGCCAGGCCCTTCAGGCGATGCTGGATGCACAGCACCTGACGCCCACCGAACAAGCCTGGAAGTTGCCGCCAGCCAATCCATTCCTGCAACAGGCCGCCAAAGAGCAACGCCCCGGACTGATTCGCGGCCAGACCAGCGCCCATCGCGGGTTACGGACCTTCGCCCAGGATCGCTCCCGTGGCAGACGGGACCTGCCAGCCCTGGAATTCAGCCAGGCGCTGCCAGCCGATAACGATGAAGGCGCCCTGTACCTGCGCTGGCAGTTCGACTTACCCGAGCATGGAGCGTTTTTCCCACGCTTGGCCAGCAGCCTCCAGCCGCTGCGAGAAAACGCCCGCCAGGCCGGCGTGGAAATTTCCTTCGAGGCCATAGGCAATGGCTGGCTCCTGAAGATGACCGGGCTGCATGAGCCCATGCCACTCATCGTCGAACAACTGGCACGCGACCTGGCTCAACCCGACGCGAGCCTTTGGCAAGAAACGCCTGCCAGCCCGGCGCCACAGATGGCCATTCGCGAACTGCTCAAGGCATTGCCGGCCTGCACTGCGAACACCGGGCTCATCGCTGATCTCAACGTGTTACCCGACCTGTGGGCCACCGCCCACTGGCAAGGCCTGGGCATCGGCCTGCCGGCTGCCTGTGAAATGGCGATCAAAAGTGCGGCGGCACGCCTGCCCGGGCAATGCGTCGACGTTGAACACAAGACCCAGCCCATCAACGGCCAACATCGCTGGCAAACAGTAAACACCGCTGGCGATGAAGCCGCCTTGCTGCTGTTCTGCCCGGCACCGAGCCAGTCTCTCGCCGACGAGGCTGACTGGCGATTGCTCGCCCATCTGGCCCAGACCCCGTTCTACCAGCGCCTGCGCGTCGAGCTGCAAGTGGGCTACGCCGTATTCAGCGGTATCCGACAGCTCAATGGGCAAACCGGCTTGCTGTTTGGCGTACAGTCGCCCAGCGTGGCGTTTGAGGGGCTGCTCACTCACATCCAGGCCTTCCTCATGCAACTGCCAGCCTTGATCAATGGCAACGAGGACTTGGGCAACGCAGCCCTGGCCGAGCAGTTTTCGCCACACGCACTGCCGATACCCCAAGCCGCCGAATGGCTCTGGCAGGCCCGCCTGGCAGGGCATGGCGCGGACTATCTTGAGCAGTTGCAACAGTTGATCCAGACCCGCACACGCCAGCAGTTGATCAACGCGGCGCAACAACTCAACCACGCCGCCGGCGGCTGGCTCTGCCTGGCCAATGGGGCTGCGGTGGGCGATCCCTGGCCGTTATGAGCTGATCGTTGCTGATGCTGCAACAGGCTTTTTCCACCAAGACAGCGCTAGCTCGACGAGAAATGAGTAATATTCCCACACACATCTGAACATCTCCGCCTGGAGGTGGACTATATGTATTACTTGGTAGTAAACGTCCCATCCCTTCGTAGGAGTATGAATATGACTTGGTCCAAACCTGCTTACACTGATCTGCGTATCGGTTTTGAAGTCACCATGTACTTCGCCAGCCGCTGATTGCTTTTGTATTGCAATGCAACGCCTCGGCTCGCCGGGGCGTTTTTATTTTGAGTCTTGTGTGAAGGAGCGGCGATGTTTGTCCAGATTCTAGGTTCGGCTGCCGGTGGTGGGTTCCCACAGTGGAACTGCAACTGCGTGAACTGCGCTGGCTTTCGCGACGGCAGCCTGCGCGCCCAGGCGCGCACCCAATCGTCCATCGCCCTGTCCGACGATGGCGTGAATTGGGTGCTGTGCAACGCCTCGCCGGATATCCGCACCCAATTGCAGGGCTTTGCGCCGATGCAACCGGGCCGGGCCCTGCGCGATACCGGGATTAGCGCAATCATCCTGATGGACAGCCAGATCGACCACACCACCGGCCTGCTCAGCCTGCGCGAAGGCTGCCCGCATCAAGTGTGGTGCACCGACATGGTCCATGAAGACCTGAGCACCGGCTTCCCGTTGTTCACCATGCTGACCCACTGGAATGGTGGCCTGGATTGGCAGCGCATCGAGCTGGATACCAGTTTCACCGTCCCTGCCTGCCCCAACCTGCGCTTCACCCCGCTGCCCCTGCGCAGCGCCGCGCCACCCTACTCGCCCCATCGGTTCGACCCGCACCCCGGTGACAATATCGGCTTGATCGTCGAAGACCTGCGCACCGGCGGCAAGCTGTTCTATGCCCCCGGCCTGGGCAAGGTCGACGCGCCGCTGCTGGAGATCATGGCAGGCAGCGATTGCCTGCTGGTCGACGGCACGATGTGGGATGACGATGAAATGCAACGGCGTGGCGTCGGCACCCGCACCGGCCGCGAAATGGGCCACCTGGCACAGAACGGCCCCGGCGGCATGCTGCAAGTGCTGGAGCAATTGCCCAAGCAGCGCAAGGTACTTATCCATATCAACAACACCAACCCGATCCTCGACGAAGACTCGCCTGAACGGGCCGAGTTGGCGCGGCGCAATGTAGAAGTAGCCTACGACGGCATGAGCATCAAACTGTAGGAGCGAGCTTGCTCGCGAAAAACGCAAGAGCAACGCACTTATCCACAATGCCCACGTCATCGTTAACGACCATCGCGAGCAAGCTTGCTCCTACAACGGAGAGCCCCAATGACCGATACACCGCTGACCCCCGCCGAGTTTGAACAGGCCTTGCGAGCCAAAGGCGCCTTCTACCATATCCATCACCCCTACCACGTGGCGATGTATGAAGGCCGCGCGACCCGCGAGCAGATTCAGGGCTGGGTCGCCAACCGGTTCTACTACCAGGTGAATATCCCACTGAAGGACGCCGCGATCCTGGCCAACTGCCCGGACCGGGAAATCCGCCGCGAGTGGATCCAGCGCCTGCTCGATCATGACGGCGCCCCCGGCGAAGACGGTGGCATCGAAGCCTGGCTGCGCCTGGGCCAGGCGGTGGGCCTGGACCCGGATCAACTGCGCTCCCAGGAGCTGGTGCTGCCCGGCGTGCGGTTTGCCGTCGATGCCTACGTCAACTTCGCCCGCCGGGCCAGTTGGCAAGAGGCCGCCAGTAGCTCGCTGACCGAGCTGTTTGCCCCACAGATCCACCAATCGCGCCTCGACAGCTGGCCCCAGCATTACCCGTGGATCGATCCTGCCGGCTATGAGTATTTCCGCACCCGCCTGGGCCAGGCCCGTCGGGATGTCGAGCACGGGCTGGCGATCACGCTTGCGCACTACACCCGCCGCGCCGGCCAGGAGCGGATGCTGGAGATTCTCCAGTTCAAACTCGACATTCTTTGGAGCATGCTCGATGCCATGAGCATGGCCTACGAACTGAACCGCCCGCCTTATCACAGCGTGACCGCGCAACGGGTCTGGCATAAAGGGATCACCCTATGAGTTTCGACCGCAGCAAAAAACCGACCTGGCGCCAGGGCTACCGCTACCAGTACGAGCCGGCGCAGAAGGGCCATGTGTTGCTGTACCCAGAAGGCATGATCAAGCTCAACGACAGTGCCGCGTTGATTGGTGGCTTGATCGACGGAGAGCGCAGTGTGGCGGCCATCATTGGCGAGCTGGAACAGCAATTCCCCGGCGTACCCGAACTCGGTGAAGACATCGAGCAATTCATGGAGGTGGCGCGTGCAGAGCACTGGATCGAACTTGCCTGAGCTGCCGCCCAAGCCCGAGATTGGCCTGCCGTTATGGTTGCTTGCCGAGCTGACCTATCGCTGCCCGTTGCAGTGCCCTTATTGCTCCAACCCGCTGGACTTCGCCGAGCAGGGCAAGGAGTTGAGCACCGAACAATGGATCAAGGTGTTTCGCGAGGCCCGGGAAATGGGCGCGGCACAACTGGGGTTTTCCGGCGGTGAGCCGCTGGTGCGCCAGGACCTCGCCGAACTGATCGGCGAAGCGCGCAAGCTGGGGTTCTATACCAACCTGATCACCTCCGGTATCGGCCTGACCGAGCAAAAAATCAGCGACTTCAAGAAGGCGGGCCTGGACCATATCCAGATCAGCTTCCAGGCCAGCGACGAACAGGTGAACAACCTGCTGGCCGGCTCCAAAAAGGCTTTCGCGCAGAAGCTGGAAATGGCCCGGGCGGTCAAAGCCCATGGCTATCCGATGGTGCTGAATTTCGTTACCCACAGACACAATATCGACAAGATCGATCGCATCATCGAGCTGTGTATCGCCCTTGAAGCAGACTTTGTCGAACTCGCTACCTGCCAGTTCTACGGCTGGGCGCAACTCAATCGCGTTGGCCTACTGCCAACCCAGGAGCAACTGACCCGCGCCGAACGCATCACCAACGAATACCGCGCCAAGCTGGAAGCCGAAGGGCATCCGTGCAAGCTGATTTTCGTCACGCCGGACTACTACGAGGAACGCCCGAAGGCCTGCATGAATGGTTGGGGCAGTATCTTTCTGACAGTCACACCAGACGGCACCGCCCTACCCTGTCACGGCGCCCGACAAATGCCGGTGCAGTTTCCCAATGTGCGCGATCACAGCATGCAGCACATCTGGTACGACTCGTTTGGCTTCAACCGCTTTCGTGGTTATGACTGGATGCCCGAGCCCTGCCGCTCGTGCGACGAGAAGGAAAAGGACTTCGGCGGCTGTCGCTGCCAGGCGTTCATGCTCACAGGGGATGCCAGCAATGCTGACCCGGTGTGCAGCAAATCCGCCGACCACGGCATCATCCTTAATGCCCGTCTTGAAGCCGAACACGCCACGCAGACCATCGAGCAACTGGCTTTTCGCAATGAGCGAAACTCCCGGCTGATCGCCAAAGGCTGAGCGATCAGCGCTTGGCGATGATGTACACCGCATGCACGATGCCTGGGATGTAGCCGCACAGGGTCAACAGAAGATTCAGCCAGAACGCGCCGGCGAAACCCACTTGCAAGAACACACCCAGTGGCGGCACCAGAATGGCGATGATGATACGAATGATATCCATGGGTTCAGCTCCGAAAAATCGGCTCGTGTGAGCCGTACAGCTAATCGACCCTGGGCGTGCGCGAGGGTTCAGTAGAATCTGGCACGGGGCCATCTTCCTCAGGCAAGGATGTCCAGCCCATGCTTTTGTACGATGCTCAACAACTTGAGCGCCATGCCACTGGGCTGCTTCTCACCGGACTCCCATTGCTTGACTGTCGAGGCGCTGGTGTTCAGGTAACGGGCGAACACCGGTTGGCTGACATGACTGCGCTCACGCAGCTGCTTGATCTGGTCGGCAGGTATCTGCGCTGGGACAGGCGCCAGGCACATCTCGTCGAACTCACGCAGGGTGGTCTTGCTGATGGCACCGATCGAGTGCAGTGCGCTGGCCGATTGGTGAACGGACTCCAGCGCTTGGCTTTCATATTTTTTGGTCATGATGTATCTCCACAAACTCCTTGAGATCCAATAATTGCTGGATCTGTATTTCGTTTAAGCCTTCATAGGCCTTTGCCAACGCCCGAAACCCAGTCAATTCCTTGTGACTGATATTGCTTTGATCTTGCTTGGCGAACAGAAACTGGTAAACCCAGTAATGCCTACCCTTCGCCAGGACGATAGAGCGATGCCGGTTGTGATTGAGGCGTTTCTTCCAGACTCCACCGCCCAGATTGTCCGCCTGGCCCCTGAGCATTTCACCAAATGCCTCTCCTAATTCCGAATCGCAGATCCAGGCCTTGCTGGCGGCATCAGCAAAATGCCGGCTTTTGAACAGTCGTAGCTTCATAGGCATCCATTCCCCACAAACATACCACCCAGTGGTACAGATTAGAAATAGGGTTCACAAAAATTCTTTGCGCCCTACCGGCACTCCCTACCGGGGCCCGCTAAAAAGCCATTTTTCTCGATGAGCCTCAAGCATCCTTTTCAATCCAGAAATGACACACAAAAAAACGCCCCCAGCCAAAAGAATCAAGCTGGAGGCGCCGCGTATACCGCGAGACGGTTCAGGAAAAAGGGTTAAACGGCGATGCCCTTGCGGCATTGCAGTTGGGCGCTGTGCACGCGGGAGAATGCGCGAGCCAGGCGCAGTAGCATTTCGTCGATATTGCTCTTGCTTAACGTCAGTGCCGGGGTAAAGCGCAGGCAGTTGGGTTGTGGGGCATTGAGGATAAGGCCCTCATAAAGCGCCGCCTTTACCACCGCATCTGCCGAATCATCTGACAAGGTCAGGCCCAACAACAGACCCTGCCCTCGCAGCTCACCCTGGCCGTAGCGGTGGGCAAGGCGCGCCAGGCCTTCGCCCAGGTACTGGCCGGTATCACGCACATGTTCGAGGAAGTCGTGGCTCAGCGCGCTTTCGAGCACGGCTACTCCAGCAGCAGCCATCAGGGCATTGCCATGATGGGTACCTTCCAGCTCACCCAGTTCAAAGCAGCAGGCCTTGCCGCGAGCCAGCAGCGCAGCCAATGGCACCCCGCCGCCCAACCCCTTGCCCAGGGCGACGATGTCGGCGCGCACGCCGTAGCGTTGTTCTGCCAGCAAGGTGCCGCAGCGGCCCATCCCGGTCTGCACCTCGTCGAGAATCAACAGAATGCCCAACTCCCGGCATAACCGCTCAACCCCCTTGAGGTAATGCTCGGTGGCCGGGATGACACCGGCTTCGCCCTGGATCGGCTCCAGCATGATCGCCACGGTTTGCGCATCGACTGCGGCATGCAAGGCGGGCAGATCGTTGAACGGCACATGGCAAAAGCCCGGCAGTTGCGGTTCGAAACGATTGTCACCAGCCCCCGCCGAGGCCGCCAGTGTGGTCAGGCTGCGGCCATGGCAGGCGTTGCTCGCGGTGATGATTCGATAGGCGCCGCCCCGGTGCACTTGCCCCCACTTGCGCGCCAACTTGATGGCCGCCTCGCAGGCTTCTGCACCGCTGTTGAGCAGGTAGGCCTGGTCGCTGCCAGTGCTGTGGCACAGGCGTTCCACCAGGTTCAATTGGCTGCGGTTGTGCAGCCCTATGCCGGGGTTGATCAGCGCCTGCGCCTGGTCGGCCAATGCGCGCACCAGTACCGAAGGGCTGTGGCCGAGGCTGTTGGCAGCGCCGCCCTGGGTAAAGTCCAGGTAGGCACGGTCTTCGCTGTCCCACAGCCAGGAACCCTGGCCACGTACGAAAACCTGCGGCGGACGAGCCACGGTCGGCATCAGGGATTGGCTGGAAAGCTCATCGCGCAACATCGGGGGTTTCGTGTCCAGTAGCAAATCATCCAGGCTCGGTGCCGGGCGGCGCAGGTTGAACAGGTTCATGCCTGCACACCTCGCAGGTTGTTGGCAACCTCAGGTTGGCGGGAGCTCGGCCAGTGGTTTTTTGCCTTGCCTATGTAAACACCATCGCTGTAAACGGTATTCATCGCGCGTCTTGGCCCTGTAAGCCCTTTGAATAGGCGCTAGACTAGGCGCCTTGAGGGCGTACAGCCATTTCGATTTTCCAGCTTTTTCGATAAGCATTACTTATGGATTTCAAGCAACTGCGTTATTTCGTCGCGGTGTACGAAGAAGGCCATGTCGGCCGGGCCGCAGAGCGCCTGTCGATCTCCCAGCCGGCGCTGTCACAGCAGATCCGCCAGCTAGAGCAGCACCTGGACGTGAGCTTGTTCGAGCGCAGCAGCAAGCGCCTGCTGCCGACCCTGGCCGCCCACACGTTGTACAACCACGCCCTGCCGTTGCTCGATGGCATGCAGCAAGCCGTCGAGGCCCTGCGACACTTCAAGGGCCAGGCGCTGCGCACCCTGGCCATCGGCGTGCTGCAAACCGTGCATACCAGCCTGGTGCCGCAGATGCTCGAACGTGTGCGTAAAGCCCAGCCACACCTGGTGGTGCAGATCTACGAACTGACGGGCCTGGAGATCGAACGCCGCCTGCTCAATGGTTCTCTGGACATTGGCATCAGTTACCTACCCGCGCGCCAGCCCGGTCTGCACGGCGTATTGCTGTATGAAGATGAACTGAAAGTGGTCATCCCGGCTGACCATCCTTTGCGTGAATTCAAGAAGGTTTCCCTCAAGCAAGCGGCGGAGTTGCCCATGCTGTTGCTGGGGGAAGAGTTCCAGGTCAGGCAGATCTGGCAGGCGCAGTTGGCGAACCTGGGGCGCCGGCCACAGGTCCAGGCGGAACTGAACACCATGGTGGGGATTCTCGACAGCCTGCCCCATACCCGACTGGCGACGGTTCTGCCCGGCCGCTCACAGGACGAACACAGCAGCCAGGCGCTCCTGTGGAAACCCTTGAGTGAGCCACGGGTACCGCTGAAGGTCGGGTTGGTGTGCCGGGATATACAAAGGCAGCAGGCAACGCTTGAACTACTGCGCACCTTGCTCGAAGACGTGATGAATGGCCCGCATGGGCCGGCGGCCACGGTAGACGGGCTGGCCTGAACTTTTTCGCGGGCAATAAGAAAACCCCGCCGAAGCGGGGCTTTGCAGACTGTTTCCCTGACATCCATTTCACTCCGCCATCCTGGCAGAATCCTACGTGTCCCTGTTGTTGCTTTGCGCTTCCTGCGCGACGTCCATGTGAAGTAGATTAGCTGTGGATCCAATCTGGCGATAGAGGACGATTAGCAGCACGTCATGTAAGAGAATGCTTACACGCCCTCCCCGCTTAGAACTGTGCTTCGTCCAGCAAGAACAGCGATTCACTACCGGCCTTCACCGAGGCGCTCAGGGAGTGAATTCGCGGTAGCAGGCGGGCAAAGTAGAAGCGCGCCGTCCCCAGTTTGCTGGCGTAGAAATCTTCCTCGGTTTCTTTACCCAAGGCCGCCTTGGCCATCAGTGCCCACATGTAGGCGTAGGCCATGTAGCCAAAGGCGTGCAGATACTCCACCGAGGCCGCGCCGATTTCATTCGGGTTGGTCTTGGCGCGATCCAGCACCCAGGCGGTCAAGGTATCGAGCTCATCGACGGCAACACCCAGCGGTTGGGTGAACTCAACCAAGTCACTGCTAGCAGTGGCGATGAAATGGCGGATCTCATCGGCGAACAGCGTATAGAACGCCCCGCCGCTGCCGACGATCTTGCGCCCCATCAAGTCCAGCGCCTGGATGCCGTTGGTGCCTTCGTAGATCTGGGTGATACGCACATCACGGACCAACTGCTCCTGGCCCCACTCGCGAATATAGCCATGGCCGCCAAAAATCTGCTGGCCGTGCACGGTGGTTTCCAGGCCCAGGTCCGTGAGGAACGCCTTGGAAACCGGGGTCAGCAGCGCCACCAGGTCATCCGCGCGCTTGCGGGTCGCGGCGTCTTCGCTGAACTTGGCGGTGTCCAGTTGCATCGCCACATAAGTGGAGAACGCACGACCGCCTTCGTTCGCCGCCTTCATGGTCAGCAACATGCGCCGCACATCAGGGTGGTTGATGATTGGGTCGGCGATCTTGTCCTTGGCCTTCGGGCCAGTCGGCGAGCGGCTTTGCAGGCGATCACGCGCGTATTCCACAGCGTTCTGGTAAGAGCGCTCGCCGGTCGCCAGCCCCTGGATGCCGACGCCCAGGCGCTCGTAGTTCATCATCGTGAACATCGCCGCCAGGCCACGGTTCGGCTCGCCCACCAGGTAGCCGACGGCTTCGTCGAAGTTCATCACACAGGTGGCGGAGGCCTGGATGCCCATCTTGTGTTCGATCGAACCACAGGTCACCGGGTTGCGTGCGCCCAGGCTGCCATCGGCATTGACCATGAACTTGGGCACCAGGAACAGCGAGATGCCCTTGGGCCCCGCTGGAGCGTCCGGCAACTTGGCCAGCACCAGGTGGATGATGTTTTCGGTGAGATCGTGTTCGCCACCGGTGATAAAGATCTTGGTCCCGCTGACCTTGTAGGAACCGTCCGCCTGGGGCTCAGCCTTGGTACGAATAATCCCCAGGTCGGTGCCGGCATGGGGCTCGGTCAGGCACATGGAACCGGCCCACACACCCGAGTACATATTCGGCAGGTAGGTGGCTTTCAGTTCGTCGCTGGCGTGAGTATTGATCGACACACAGGCGCCGGACGTCAGCATCGGGTACAGGCCAAACGCCAGGCCCGATGAGTTGATCATTTCTTCAACCTGGGCCGACACGGCCTTGGGCATGCCCATGCCGCCGTAGGCCGGATCGCCACCTACGCCCACCCAGCCACCTTCGGCATAGGTCTTGTAGGCTTCGGGGAAGCCGGCCGGGGTGGTGACCACGCCGTTGTCCCAGCGGCAACCTTCCTCGTCACCGTTGCGACTCAACGGGGCGATGGTCTTGGCCGTGACTTTGCCAGCCTCTTCAAGGATTGCCTCGACGGTTTGGGCGTCGACGGTCTCGGCCAGGGCCGGCAATTGCGCCCACAGCTTGGCAACCTCGAATACTTCGTTGAGGACGAAGCGCATATCGCGCAGCGGCGCTTTGTAGTCAGCCATGGCAAACCTCGTAGGAACGTTAAAAGTGATTCGGTAGGATCGGTTTCACAGACCCTGAGTGTAACCGAACAACTTTTGTGACACATAGGGTCTGCTTGTGACCGACAAGTATTTTTCAGTCACACAACCCTCATTCCTACGGTTACAGGGCGAACATCTCGGCAGGCAGATTCATCAAGCAATCACTGCCCGCCTCCACCGCCGCACGATGGGCGCTGGTGCGCGGCAACAGACGCTTGAAGTAAAACTCGCAGGTCGCCAACTTGCCACGGGCGTAGTCCGCATCGCCTTGGCCTGCATCCAGCTGCGCCTGGGCCACCAGCGCCATGCGCAGCCACAGGTAGGCATGGATGATGTAGCCGCTGTACATCAAGTAATCCAGGGCCGCAGCGCCGACTTCATCGGGGTTTTTCATCGCGGCCATGCCGACCTTGGTCGTCAACTCGCCCCATTGCTGGTTCAACTCATTGAGTTGCGCGACCTGGGCCTTGAGTTGTGGGTGCTCGGCATTCGCCGCACAAAACTTATGCACGATTTTGGTAAAGCCGCGCAGTAACTTGCCTTGGCTGCCCAGCACCTTGCGCCCCAGCAAATCCAGGGCCTGGATGCCGTTGGTGCCTTCATAGATCGGTGCGATCCGGCAGTCGCGCACCAACTGTTCCATGCCCCATTCGCGGATAAACCCGTGGCCGCCAAACACCTGCATACCGTGGTTGGTCACCTCCAGCCCGGTTTCGGTCATAAAGGCTTTGCAGATCGGGGTGAGGAGCGCCAACAGATCCTCAGCCTGCTGGCGCTGCTGCGGGTCGTCGCTCAGGTGTGCGGTGTCCAGCAGTTGCGCGGTGAAGTAAGTCAGGGCGCGGTTACCTTCATTGAAGGCTTTCATGGTCAGCAACATGCGCCGCACATCAGGATGCACGATGATCGGGTCCGCCGGCTTATCCGGAGCCTTGGCGCCGGTCAGGGCGCGCATCTGCAGACGGTCGTTGGCGTACTTGATCGCGCCCTGGAAGCTCGCTTCACCCAGGCACAACCCCTGCATGCCCGTGCCCAGGCGCGCATGGTTCATCATGGTGAACATGCAGTTCAGGCCCTTGTTGGCCTCACCGATCAGGTAGCCCTCGGCACCATCGAAGTTCAGCACGCAGGTGGCCGAGGCCTTGATCCCCATCTTGTGCTCGATGGAGCCGCAACTGACCCCATTGCGCGCCCCGGAACCGGCAAGGAACTTGGGTACGATAAACAGCGAAATACCCTTGGTGCCAGCAGGCGCGTCCGGCAACTTGGCCAACACCAGGTGGATGATGTTTTCACTCATGTCGTGCTCGCCGGCAGAGATGAAGATCTTGCTACCGGTCACCGCATAGCTGCCGTTTGCCTGGGGCACGGCGCGGGTCTTGATGATGCCAAGGTCGGTGCCACAGTGGGCTTCGGTCAGGCACATGGTGCCCGTCCACTGGCCGGCGGTGAGTTTGCTCAGGTAGGTGTCTTTCTGCTCTGCGGTGCCGTGGGCGTGAATCGCCGACATGGCACCGTGGGTCAGACCGGGGTACATGCCCCAGGAGGTGTTGCTGGAGCCGATCATCTCGCTGAGCACCAAGCCCAGGGAAGACGGCAGACCTTGGCCGCCGTAGGCCGGATCCGCCGCCAGGCCATGCCAGCCGCCCTCGACGTATTGCGCGAAGGCTTCCTTGAAACCTTTGGGCGTGGTCACTACGCCATTGTCAAAATGGCAGCCCTCTTCATCACCTGGGCGGTTCAACGGGGCCAGCACGTTTTCGCAGAACCGGGCGCCCTCTTCGAGGATCGCGCTGACCATATCCGGGCTGGCCTCGGTGGCCCCCAGGGCAGCGTAATGAGCAGGGAAGTCAAACACGTGATCGATCAAAAAGCGCATGTCGCGCAGGGGAGCTTTATAGGCAGGCATGGTGATGTCTCCGGCGGCAGATGGCTTCAACCTACTGCTGCCGATGCCCCTGGACAATCACTGTACAGGCGCTGAATACACCGCCATCACTCAACCGGCAGCGCCCTGCATACGCACCGCGCCACGGCGGTTCTGGCCGGCGGCCACCACGCAGTTACGCCCGGCGCCCTTGGCGTTGTACAGCGCCTGGTCAGCAGACTTGAGCACTTCTTCCGGGGTGCGTTGCTCGGCCTGGCGCTCGGCGACGCCGATGCTCACGGTCACCGACACGCTGGAATCACCGCCACCCGAACGGCGCTGACGCCCCTGGTGATCGTCCTGGGGGCGGCTGTCCTGGTTGCGCAACTTGATGTGGTAATTGGCGATGATCTCGCGGATTGCTTCCAGGTGCGGCAGGCATTCATCCAGGGTCTTGCCGGCAAACACTACGGCAAACTCTTCTCCGCCATACCGATAGGCCCGGCCACCGCCACTGACTTTCGACAGCTTGCTGGCCACCAACCGCAGCACTTGGTCACCGACGTCGTGGCCGTGGGTGTCGTTGAAACGCTTGAAGTGATCGACGTCGCTCATCGCCAGCACATAGTTGCGCCCCAGGCGCTGCATGCGTTCGTTGAGGGCGCGGCGCCCCGGCAGGCCGGTGAGTTCATCGCGAAAGGCCATCTGATAGGCCTCATGGGCCACACCCGCGGCGATCATCAACATCACCTGGCTGCACATGATGTTCAGGGTGAACGGCAGGATAAAAGTCTGCGGCAACATCCAGAACATCCCCAGCAACCCCACCAACTGCGCGGCATGCAACGGCCGAGGCTCACGCCAGTACTGCGCTGCCAGTGCGACAAAACCCAGCAGGAACATCGGGTACGACAGTTGGATCAGACTCATCCACGCCCCATGCAACGCCGGCCAGCGAATCTCCGCCAGCCAGTTGAGCAACGGCCCCGGATAACTCTGCTCCAGGCCCAGGGCCACGCTGCCTACGGCAAGCAGCACCGCGCAGCGTGCGACAAAGTCGCGGAACAGGTGAGTCTTCTCCTGCCAGAGTGCATAGATGCTGAACAGCATCGGCAACAGCAGGCACACCAGATGGAATACCACGGCGGCGTCTTCACGCACGCGGCCATGGTCGCGGTAGAAATCCGTCTGGGTATCCAGCAAGAAGTAGGCGACGTACACGGTAATCATCAGGAACAGCTCACGCTGCCTGCGGTACACCGCGCAATAGGCTCCGCCCAGCAGCAACACCAGGGTCGGCAGGACGTTGAACAAGGAGGTGAAAAAGACGTTGAGGTCCTTGACGTAAGCAGCCGACAACCCCGCCAGCAATAACAGCAACGATGGTAGGAAATGACTGAAACGTACAGCAGACGCGCGCGACAAGGGTAAAGCTCCGACCCACAAAAAAAGATGGCACAGTGCCTTCACTGCTCACAGTTAAGCACATTCAATGTGACCTGCATCACATTGCCATCACTGTAACGGCAGCAAGGCGCAATCCCTGAGCGCGCCACTCAGGTTTTTTCACCCGCCTACAAAAAAGCCGCCGCTCCCGAAAGAGCGGCGGCTTGGCAGTGAACCCGCCGGGGCTTAGTAGCCCAGGTCGAAGTTCTCTTCTTTCATGTCCATCAGGTTGTTGGCACCCGACAGCATGGTTGCTACGTGGGTGCGGGTACGCGGCAGGATGCGCTGGAAGTAGAAGCGCGCAGTCTGCAGCTTGGCGGTGTAGAAGCCTTCTTCGCTGGTGCCGGCAGCCAGTTTTTCGGCAGCCAGGCGCGCCATGTCGGCCCAGAAGTAAGCCAGGCAGGCATAACCGGAGTACATCAGGTAGTCCACGGAGGCGGCACCGACTTCTTCACGGTCCTTCATGGCAGCCATGCCGACCTTCATGGTCAACTCGCCCCATTCCTTGTTCAGTGCCGCCAGCGGTGCGACGAACTCGCTGACCGCTGCGTTGCCTTCGTTGGCCTGGCAGAACTTGTGCACGATCTTGGTGAAGCCCTTGAGCGCTTCGCCCTGGGTCATCAGCACTTTACGGCCGAGCAGGTCCAGCGCCTGGATGCCGGTGGTGCCTTCGTACAGCATCGAGATGCGGCTGTCGCGAACGTTCTGCTCCATGCCCCACTCGGCGATGAAGCCGTGGCCACCGTAGATCTGTACGCCGTGGTTGGCGGATTCAAAACCGACTTCGGTCATGAACGCCTTGGCGATTGGAGTCATGAACGCCAGCAGGCCATCAGCCTGTTTCTTGGCTTCGTCGTCGGTGCCGTACTTGACGATGTCCACTTGCTTGGCGGTGAAGTACACCATCGCACGGTTGCCTTCGGCGAAGGCTTTCATGGTCAGCAGCATACGACGCACGTCCGGGTGGACGATGATCGGGTCAGCGGCCTTGTCCGGCGCTTTCGGGCCAGTCAGGGAACGCATCTGCAGGCGGTCACGCGCATATTTCAGGCCACCCTGGAAACCGATTTCGGCGTGGGACAGGCCTTGCAGCGCGGTGCCCAGGCGAGCGGTGTTCATAAAGGTGAACATGCAGTTCAGGCCTTTGTTCGCCGGGCCGATCAGGTAACCGGTGGCCGCGTCGAAGTTCATCACGCAGGTGGCGTTGCCGTGGATGCCCATCTTGTGTTCCAGGGAGCCACAGGACACCGCGTTGCGCTCACCCACCGAACCATCGGCGTTGGGCAGGAACTTAGGCACGATAAACAGCGAAATACCCTTGGTGCCAGCCGGAGCATCCGGCAGGCGGGCCAGTACGATGTGGACGATGTTGTCGGCCATGTCGTGTTCACCGGCCGAGATGAAGATCTTGGTCCCGGAGACTTTGTAGGAACCGTCGGCCTGAGGTTCGGCCTTGGTGCGCAGCATGCCCAGGTCGGTACCGCAGTGCGGCTCGGTCAGGCACATGGTGCCGGTCCACTCGCCCGAGACCAGTTTGGTCAGGTAGGCGTCTTGCTGCTCGGGGGTACCGTGCTCGGAAATGGTGTTCATCGCGCCATGGGACAGGCCTGGGTACATGCCCCACGACCAGTTGGCCTCACCGACCATCTCGCTGACAGCCAGGCCCAGGGATTCCGGCAGGCCTTGGCCGCCGTGCGCCACGTCGTGGGCCAGGCTCGGCCAGCCGCCTTCGACGAATTGCTTGTAGGCTTCTTTGAAACCAGTAGGGGTTTTAACGCCTGACTCGCTCCAGGTGCACCCTTCGATGTCACCGACGCGGTTCAACGGGGCCAGCACTTGCTCACAAAACTTGGCGCCTTCTTCGAGAATGGCGTCAACCATGTCTGGGGTAGCGTCCTGGCAAGCCGGCAGACTCTGATAGTGCGCTTCGTAGCCGAGCAGTTCGTCACGAACGAAGCGAATATCACGCAAGGGGGCCTTGTAGTCAGGCATAGCGATAAACCTCTGCTGATGAATCCTGGAATGAACAACCGCGTGGATTTGTTGTAGCGGTCAAACAGTTGTTTGAAACATACGTTTACGACCAATCCTTGTCAAGCGCCCAGCAGATGCCGTTTGTCATGACGCAGGTCAACGCCAGGCGCGACGAGGCCTGCAGCGTGATGCCGCACAGAATTTCAACGGGAGATAAATGTAGGAGCCGGCTTGCCGGCGATAGCGGTGTGCCTGGCACGCCGCTATCGCCGGCAAGCCGGCTCCTACAGGAGAATCGGGGGGATCAGGCGTAGGTGTCGATCAACGTGCCGAGCATTTCGTCGGAAGCCTTGGCGACTTTCGCGCCCAGCTCCACTTGGAGCTTGCCTTCAGCCAGTTCCACCATATTGCTTGCGGAGCTGGTCGGCTGGCCGCGATTGACCGCCTGCAAGCGGTCATTCTGCGCATCCGAAGGCTGGCTGGTGGCGGCACTGGCGATTTTGCCGGCGGCCTGGTCGACACGGTTTTGCCCGGCCTGAATAGTGCTCAGGCCTGAATAAAACGCACTGCTTCCAGAGATTTCCATGGCGTGAACCTGCCTTGCAATAAATCGTGAATCCTTATTGAAGCAGACAATCTGGCAAAAGGCCCGTCAATAACACTAATGGCATAATGCCTTATCGCTAGGAAAAACTAATCAAGCAAGTCCAATTGCAGGTACTCGGCCACCGCTTCGGCCGTGGGCTGCTTGAGCCTCGGCACCCGGCCCAGGCATGGCGCGGGCAAGCGTTCGGCCAAGGTGGCGAGGTTTTCTTCCAGACGGGAGGTCTTCGGGTCGATGATATTGGCCACCCATCCTGCCAACGGCAAGCCGTCCCGGGCGATGGCTTCGGCGGTCAACAAGGCATGGCTGATGCAACCCAGGCGTACGCCCACCACCAGAATCACCGGCAGCTTGAGCGCCTTGGCCAGGTCTGACAGGTTGTCCTGGTCGGCCAGCGGCACGCGCCAGCCGCCTGCGCCTTCGATCAAGGTGAAGTCTGCTTGCTTGCCGAGGATATGTTGCATCGGCTTGAGCAAGGCTTGCACGGTCAGCGCCACACCGGCTTCTCGGGCCGCCAGGTGCGGCGCAATGGCGGGTTCAAAGGCCAGTGGATTGACTTCGGCGTAGGTCAGCGGCAACGAGCACTCGGCCAGCAAGGCCAGGGCATCGGCGTTGCGCAAGCCACGGCTGGTCACTTCGCACCCAGAAGCCACAGGCTTGCCGGCGGCGGTGCTTTTGCCTGCCTGTCGGGCGGCATGCAGCAGGCCGGCAGCGACGGTGGTCTTGCCGACATCGGTGTCAGTGCCAGTGATGAAATAGGCAGCGCTCATAATGGTTTCTCCAGTACGGCGTACACGACTTGATAGGTTGCCGGCAGGCCCCGGGCCTGGCGGAACTGCTCATAGGCCTGCACCAGTGCAACAATCCGCGCCCGGCCCGTCAAGCCACCGGGGCGCCCCGGGTTCAGATTGTGCGCCCCCAATGCTTTCAATTCGTGGGTCAGGCTGCGCACATCCGGGTAATGCAGCACATGGGGGCACTGCTCCAGGCTCACCACACGCAAGCCACTGGCGGCGCACAGCTGTTGATAAGCACTGAACGGGCGAAAACGATTGACGTGCACCATCCCGTCCGCCGCCCGCCAACTTTCACGCAGCTCATCCAGCGTACCGACGCACAGGCTGGCAAACGCCAGCACCCCGCCGGGCTGCAATACACGCCGGGCCTCACTGAGCACCGCGGTGAAGTCAGCGCACCACTGCACTGCCAGGCTGGAGAAGATCAACTCACAACGGCCATCCTGTAGCGGCAAACGCTCGGCATCCCCGGCGATAAAATGCTCGGCACCGCCCAAGGGCCACGCGTGATGGAGCATACCTTCGGCGATATCCAGCGCCAGGCCCTGGCTCTGGGGAAACGCCCCATTCAATGCGCGACTGAAATACCCGGTGCCGCAGCCCAGGTCCAGCCAGCGCCCGGGCAGTAGCGACGACGGCAAGCGCCTGAGCAACTCGCCGCCGACGTCACGCTGCAACTGGGCAACGCTGTCATAACTGGCCGCCGCCCTGGAAAACGACGCCGCGACCTGGCGCTTGTCGGGCAAGGCGCCCGGCAGTGGAGGATGGGACAAATCAGTCATCACCGCACTCATGCAAGAAAGCCTGGATCGCCCCCGCCACTCCATGGGGGTTATCCAGTAGGAAAGCGTGGCCGGCTTGTTCAATCAGGCCGACCTCTACATCAGGTAACAACTTCAGTAACTCGGTTGCCGCCTCACAGGGCACCAGCTCGTCCAGGCCGGCAAACAGATGCAACTGCGGACCACGAAAAGCCTGCAAGGCCTCGCGGGTGTCCAGTTGTGCGAGCAGTTCAAGGCCGGTCATCAACAGGCTGGACGGGGTAGCCGGCGCGCTGCTGACCAGCAAGCGCGCAATGCCCCGTGGGTCTTGCGTGCCCTTGGCGCACAGCAAGCCGAAGCGTTTGAGGGTGACTTGCGAGTCGGCATGGCAGCCGGCCAGGAACGCATCGAAGGTCTCAGCCGGCATTGCGCTGGGCCAGCCCTCATGAGCAACAAAACAGGGGTTGCTGGCCAAGGTCAGCAAGCCGCAGCAGCGTTCACCGCGCCGTGCCGCCAACTCGGACGCGAGCATCCCGCCCAGGGACCAGCCGCCCAGCCAGACGTTGTCGGGCAAGGTGGCGTCGAGTTCGTCGAGCCATTCATCAAGATCGCTGCCGGCGAGCGCTGGCAACGGCTCGATATCCACCCGCAGATGCTCGTCCAGACCGCGCAGGGCGGCAGCCAGGGGTTCCAGTGGCGATACACCCAGGCCCCAGCCGGGAAGCAATATCAGTCGGTCACGCATGGTCGAACTCCCGGCCTGACAAGCGCAAACACTCGTCCAATGCGTCTAACAATAGTCGCACCTGCGCCTCGCTGTGGGCGGCACTCAAGGTCACGCGCAAACGGGCACTGCCAGCCGGCACAGTGGGCGGGCGGATTGCCGTGACCATGATCCCGCGCTCGCGCAGCATTTGCGACAGACGCACCGCCCGAGCACTGTCGCCAATCATGATCGGCTGGATCGGTGTGAAGCTGTCCATCAACGCCAAGCCGATCTGCTCGGCACCCTGGCGGAATTGGCGGATCAACGCATTCAAATGCTCACGCCGCCAGTGTTCGGTGCGCAGCAACTCCAGGCTTTTGAGGGTGGCGCAGGCCAGCGCCGGCGGCTGGCTGGTGGTGTAGATGTAGGGGCGGGCAAACTGGATCAGGCTTTCGATCAGTTCCTCGCTGCCGGCAACAAACGCCCCCGCGGTACCGAACGCCTTTCCCAGGGTGCCGACCAATACCGGCACATCTTCCTGGCTCAGGCCGAAATGTTCGACGATCCCACCACCCTTCGCGCCCAGCGGGCCGAAGCCGTGGGCATCATCGACCATCAGCCAGGCGCCCTTGGCCCGTGTTTCGCGGGCCAGGGCCGGCAAATCGGCAAGGTCACCGTCCATGCTGAACACGCCGTCGGTAACCACCAGGGTATTGCCGCAGGCCTTTTCCAGGCGCATGGCCAGACTGACCGCGTCGTTGTGCAGATAGCGATTGAACCGCGCACCAGACAGCAAACCCGCATCCAGCAGGGACGCGTGATTGAGACGGTCTTCGAGTACCGTATCGCCCTGCCCCACCAAGGCGGTGACGGTACCGAGGTTGGCCATATAACCGGTGGTGAACAACAGCGCACGCGGGCGCCCGGTGAACTCGGCCAGCGCCTCCTCCAACTCATGGTGTGGCGTGCTGTGGCCCACGACCAAGTGCGAGGAGCCTCCACCGACGCCCCAACGGGCGGCACCAGCCTGCCAGGCTTCAATCACTTGTGGGTGATTGGCCAGGCCCAGGTAATCGTTATTGCAAAAGGCCAACAACGGCTGGCCGTCCACCACCACCTGCGGGCCCTGGGGACTTTGCAGCAGCGGGCGTTGACGATAGAGATGTTCTGTACGGCGGGCAGCGAGGCGCGCGGCGAGATCGAAAGACATGCTGGCCTCATATTCAAGGGATTGAACTCGATCAAAAATGGGGGAGCGACTTGCTCGCGATTACGGTGTGTCAGTCAGCTAATGCCCTGACTGACCCTCCCTCATCGCGGGCAAGCCCGCTCCCACATTTGGATGGCATTTCAATCAGACGACAGCGCTGTAGAACTGCTCGCTGCTTTTCTGCTCGACCAACGCCTGCTCAATCGCCGCCTGGTGGACCTCATCGGCGTGCTCTTCACGGGCTTCCGGCAGAATGCCCAGGCGTGAGAACAGCTGCATGTCCTTGTCCGCCTGCGGGTTGGCGGTGGTCAGCAATTTGTCGCCGTAGAAAATCGAGTTGGCACCGGCAAAGAACGCCAGGGCCTGCATCTGCTCGTTCATCGCTTCACGGCCGGCGGACAGGCGCACATGGGATTGCGGCATCAAGATGCGCGCCACGGCGAGCATGCGGATAAAGTCGAACGGATCGATATCCTCGGCATTCTCCAGCGGCGTACCCGCCACCTTCACCAGCATGTTGATCGGCACCGATTCCGGATGCTCCGGCAGGTTGGCCAACTGGATCAGCAGGTTGGCGCGGTCGTCCAGGGATTCGCCCATGCCGAGGATGCCGCCCGAGCAGATCTTCATCCCCGAATCACGTACATACGCCAGGGTTTGCAGGCGTTCGCCATAGGTGCGGGTGGTGATGATCGAGCCGTAGAACTCCGGCGACGTATCCAGGTTGTGGTTGTAGTAGTCCAGGCCTGCCTGGGCCAGGGCCTCGGTCTGGTCCTGGTCCAGACGACCCAGGGTCATGCAGGTTTCCAGGCCCATGGCCTTCACGCCTTTGACCATCTGCAACACATAGGGCATGTCTTTGGCCGATGGATGCTTCCAGGCGGCGCCCATGCAGAAGCGGGTCGAGCCGATAGCCTTGGCACGTGCCGCCTCTTCGAGGACTTTCTGCACTTCCATCAGCTTTTCTTTTTCCAGGCCGGTGTTGTAGTGGCCCGACTGCGGACAATATTTGCAATCTTCCGGGCAGGCACCGGTCTTGATCGACAGCAACGTGGAAACCTGCACCCGATTGGCATCGAAATGCGCGCGGTGCACGGTCTGCGCCTGGAACAGCAGGTCATTGAACGGCTGGACGAACAGGGCTTTGACTTCGGCCAAAGACCAGTCGTGACGCAAGGTGGCAGTGAGGCTGGCGCTCATGGGCGATTCCTTGTTTATGCTTGGGCAAGCGCTGTGGGAGGGCAATACCCACAGGCACGACACGGATGCTCGGCATATTTAAGGAAGATTCATGCACTGTCAACCTGACTACAAACACAAGGTTTACATCTGGTTAAAAAGCAATCAAATCTGTTTGATCTGTGATGAAGCCACTGACTCGGCCGCGACGTTGTGCAACGCCTGCGAAATCGACCTGCCGTGGCTGACACAGGGCTGCCAGGTGTGTGCCCTGCCCTTGCCAGCCAGCGGGCTGATCTGCGGCCAATGCCAGCGGTCACCGCCCGCGTTCAATCAGGTGGTGGCGCCGTGGACCTACCACTTTCCCGTGGACAGCCTAATCAGCCGCTTCAAGCACCAGGGCAAATGGCCCCTGGGGCATTTGCTGGCGAGCCTGTTGGGAGAATGCCTGCAACACCGCTTCGACAATGGCGAACTGTCACGGCCCGAGCGCTTGCTGGCGGTGCCGATGGCCACCAAACGCTTGCGCCAACGCGGTTACAACCAGGCCGCCATGCTCGCCCGCTGGCTGAGCAGGGGCCTCGACCTGCCCCTGGATGAACAGGTGCTGCTACGCCCCCATGACACCATCGCCCAGCAGCAACTGGACGCCAAGCAGCGCCAGCGCAACCTGCTCAAGGCCTTTGCCCTGGCACCCGGCGCGCGGGTCCAGGGCCAACATCTGGCGCTGGTGGATGATGTGCTGACCACCGGCGCCACCGCCCACAGCCTGGCGCGCTTGCTGATGGACGCCGGCGCGCGCCAGGTCGACGTGTATTGCCTGGCGCGCACACCCAAGCCCGGCACATGACTTGACTCTGGCGACGCCTGCCCGCAACGTCCTGGGCATTCCAAGCCAGTGTGCAGCCGTTCGCCATGCCTTTACCGTCTCTGTTGAGCCAACATATTGTCCGTCGCCCGCAGCGCATCGCCTTGCTGCAACATATCGCCGAACAGGGCTCCATCACCCGCGCCGCGAAAAGCGCCGGCTTGAGCTACAAGGCCGCGTGGGATGCCATCGATGAGTTGAACAACCTGGCGCAAAAACCCCTGGTCGAACGCAGCGTCGGCGGCAAGGGCGGTGGCGGTGCGCGGCTCTCGGCAGAGGGTGAGCGGGTGTTGCGCCTGTATCAGCGCCTGCAAACCCTGCAAGCCCAGGTACTGGAGGGCGCTGAAGACGCCAGCGACTTCAACCTGCTGGGCCGCCTGATGCTGCGCACCAGCGCGCGCAACCAATTGCATGGCCAGGTGATCGCCATCGATAGCCATGGCCGCAATGATCGGGTGCGCCTGGAACTGGCCGGTGGCCTGACCCTCGATGCACAGATCACCCATGACAGCACCCGGCGCCTGGAGCTGGAAATTGGCACTGAAGTGGTGGCCTTGATCAAGGCGGGGTGGCTGGAGCTGATCGCAGCGGGCCTGGCACCTGAGCCTGGATTTAACTGCATGGGCGGCGTGGTCGAGGCCATTCTTGATGCCGATGATGGCCCCAGTGAGGTGCGCATTGTCTTGCCCAATGGGCTGGTGCTGTGTGCACTGGCGGCGCCCGAGCAGATCAAGGCGCTGGGGGCGGGTGAAGGTACGCTGGTTCAGGTGCAGTTTGCGCCGAGCAATGTGCTGTTGGGCACGCCGGTTTAGGTGCGCCTTAGGGCCTCCTCCCACATTTGACCGGTGTACACAGAAACATTGTGGGAGCGGGCTTGCTCGCGAAGGCGATAGTACACACACCACCTATCTCCAGCCCGGTGCGCTACCATACCCGGCCGGACGCGGCGACCTGCTGCGCGCAGGAGTTCGCATGGCCCACCCGTTTGAAACATTGACCCCCGACCTGGTTCTCGACGCTGTCGAAAGCATCGGCTTCCTCAGCGACGCCCGCGTATTGGCGCTCAACAGCTACGAAAACCGCGTCTATCAGGTCGGCATCGAAGACAGCGAACCGCTGATCGCCAAGTTCTACCGGCCCCAGCGCTGGACCAACGAGGCGATCCTCGAAGAACACCGCTTCACCTTCGAACTGGCCGAGTGCGAAGTGCCGGTCGTGGCCCCGATGATCCATAACGGCGAAAGCCTGTTCGAACACGCGGGTTTTCGTTTCACCCTGTTCCCCCGCCGTGGTGGCCGGGCGCCGGAACCGGGCAATCTTGATCAGTTGTACCGCCTCGGGCAGTTGCTCGGACGCTTGCATGCGGTCGGTGCCACCCGTCCCTTCGAGCACCGCGAAGCCCTGGGCGTGAAGAACTTCGGCCATGACTCCCTGAACACCCTGCTCGAAGGCAATTTCATTCCCAAGAGCCTGTTGCCCGCCTACGAGTCCGTGGCCCGCGACCTGCTCAAGCGCGTGGAAGACGTGTACAGCGCCACGCCGCACAAGAACATCCGCATGCACGGCGACTGCCACCCCGGCAACATGATGTGCCGCGACGAGATGTTCCATATCGTCGACCTCGACGACTGCCGCATGGGCCCGGCGGTGCAGGATTTGTGGATGATGCTCGCCGGTGATCGCCAGGAATGCCTGGGGCAACTGTCGGAATTGATGGACGGCTACCAGGAATTCCACGATTTCGATCCTCGCGAGCTGGCGCTGATCGAACCCCTGCGTGCCTTGCGCCTGATGCACTACAGCGCGTGGCTGGCACGGCGCTGGGATGACCCGGCGTTCCCTCATAGCTTCCCGTGGTTTGGCAGCGAGCGGTACTGGGGCGACCAGGTGCTGGCGCTGCGCGAGCAATTGTCGGCGCTTAACGAAGAACCCCTGAAACTGTTCTAGGAAATCACGCGCGCTCAGCATGTAGGAGCGAGCTTGTCTCCGGCGGCGTTCCGATGAAGGTCGTTAACGATAACGCGGGAAACCTGACACCCAGCGCTGCCCTCAGGTTTTTCGCGAGCAAGCTCGCTCCTACAAAAAGCCAACCCATCGACGGACAATTTTCCTTACAATCACGGCATTGTTAGCTGCCTAAGCAAGGATTCTGCATGCAAGCCGCCAACCCGCGTCGCGGGTACATCCTGGGCCTGAGTGCCTACGTCATCTGGGGCCTGTTCCCGCTCTACTTCAAAGCCATCGCCAGCGTGCCGGCTGCCGAAATCATCGTCCACCGCGTGCTGTGGTCGGCGCTGTTCGGCGGTTTGCTGTTGCTGGTCTGGAAACACCCCGGCTGGTGGCGTGAACTGCGGGACAACCCCAAGCGCCTGGCAATCCTGGCGCTGAGCGGCTCGTTGATCGCGGGCAACTGGCTGACCTATGTGTGGTCGGTCAACAGTGGGCGCATGCTCGAAGCCAGCCTGGGTTACTACATCAACCCGCTGGTCAACGTGCTGCTGGGCATGCTGCTGCTCGGTGAACGCCTGCGCCGCCTGCAATGGGTGGCCGTCGGGCTGGCCGCCGTGGGCGTGGCACAACAAGTGTGGCAGGTCGGCAGCTTGCCGTGGGTGTCACTGGTGCTGGCGCTGACCTTTGGCTTCTATGGCTTGATCCGCAAGCAGGCGCCGGTCAAGGCGCTGCCAGGGTTGGTGGTGGAAACCTGGATGCTGGTGCCGATTGCCTTGGCGTGGCTGCTGCTCAACCCGACAGCCCACAGCGCGAATATGGCGTTCTGGAGCACCTCCGAGGCCTGGTGGCTGGTGGCGGCGGGCCCGGTGACCTTGATCCCGCTGGTCTGCTTCAACGCGGCGGCGCGGCATTTGCCGTACACCACCCTGGGATTCCTGCAGTACCTGGCACCGACCCTGGTGCTGCTGCAAGCCGTGCTGCTGTTCGGCGAACACATGACCCCCGCCAGCCTGGTGGCGTTCGTGTTTATCTGGGCTGGGCTGGCGGTCTACAGCGTTGATGCATGGCTGAGCCTGCGCAAACGCTGATCAAATAACGTACAAACCCCTGCATGCCACAGCCGGCGTGGCTTGCAGGGTTTCACCCCAAGGTTATCCACAGCCTGATCCCCGGCGTTTGTGCACAAGCCGTTGAAATTGCTCGTTTTTTGCTCAATACACGGAGAGCCCCGGCCGGCGTGGCCTGGGGCCGGGTCTCTACAGCTTATCCACAGGCCCATGCAAGATTTCCATGAACAACCCTGTGGACGGTTATTCCTCGCTGCGCAGTTGCAATTCCACCATCAAATCGTCGGCCAGGGTTTCCAGGGCCGCCTGCAACTCATCCAATGCCAGGGTGGCTGGCACTGCCAGTGCAGCTTCGGCGTGAAACAACGGGTCGCTGCTCATTGGCGCCGGACGCACGTCGGTGCTCAGGCGCTCCAGGTTGACTCCTTGCTTGCTCAACAGCGCGGTGATTTCGCGCACGATGCCTGGCCGATCATTGCCCACCAGGGTCATCAGGATCGGCTTGCTCGCGCTCGCCTGCCCGCCGCTGCTCTCACCCACCAGCACCCGAATGCCATGGGTAGACAGGTCCTCCAGGGCGCTGACCAATTCGCTGCGGTTTTCCATCGGCACACTGACCCGCAGGATCCCGGCAAATTGCCCGGCCATATGGGCCATGCGGCTTTCCAGCCAGTTGCCACCGCGTTCGGCAATGCAGTGGGCAACACGTTCGACCACACCGGGTTTGTCGGCGGCGATGACGGTGAGTACGAGATGGTCCATGGCAACAGTCCTCTGGTGATGAATACTCGATTATAGGCATCTGCCTGTAGGAGCGAGCTTGCTCGCGATGACGCGGGCATCCTGGATGTACGCGGCGCACTTGAGTTTTTCGCGAGCAAGCTCGCTCCTACAGGGGATTTGGCTAAGCGAAAAACAAATCGTGTACCATTTTTATATTTATCTGGAACAATCTATTGGTTTTTTGAGAACATCCCATACCCCGCTGTGACCGTACAACCAAAGTGGGTCGCTAAACGACGTATTTAGTCTAATTTTCACAACCGCAACTCATCATGTAGTATGCCTCGGCGCGCACTACATAACGTTAGGTCGATGTCTGCCCAGGCGCCGTCGTAACCCCGAACACCCCGTCAGCAAGCCTTGCGCCGTTGATTGGAACCACCCAGCCGCCGTTGATGGCATGTACTGGTGCCTTGGGTTTGTGGTTTAAATGGCCGAAGGCTTCATTGGTAAATTGAAAAGCTGAAAAGCGAATTAGCTCCGCAGAGTGAGGCAAGCAATGACTGAACACGTTCAAGTCGGTGGCCTGCAGGTCGCCAAAGTCCTGTTCGACTTCGTGAACAACGAAGCCATTCCCGGTACCGGCCTGACCGCCGACCAGTTCTGGGCCGGTGCCGACAAGGTCATCCACGACCTGGCACCGAAGAACAAAGCCCTACTCGCCAAACGCGACGATTTCCAAGCGCGAATCGATGCCTGGCACCAGACCCACGCCGGCCAGGCCCATGACGCGGTGGCCTACAAGGCCTTCCTGCAAGATATTGGCTACCTGCTGCCAGAAGCGGCGGACTTCCAGGCGACCACACAAAACGTCGATGACGAAATCGCCCGCATGGCCGGCCCTCAGTTGGTGGTGCCGGTGATGAATGCGCGGTTCGCCCTCAACGCCTCCAATGCCCGCTGGGGCTCGCTGTACGACGCGCTGTATGGCACCGACGCCATCAGCGAAGCCGACGGCGCCGAGAAAGGCCCGGGCTACAACAAGGTGCGTGGCGACAAGGTCATCGCCTTCGCCCGCGCCTTCCTCGACGAAGCCGCACCGCTTACCGCCGGCAGCCACGTTGACTCCACCGGCTACAAGATTGTCGATGGCAAGCTGATTGTCAGCCTCAAGGGCGGCAGCAACAGCGGCCTGCGCGACGATGCGCAACTGATCGGCTACCAGGGCGATGCGGCCCAGCCAATCGCGATCCTCCTGAAAAACCACGGCTTGCATTTCGAAATCCAGATCGACGCCAGCACCCCGGTCGGCCAGACCGACGCGGCCGGCGTCAAAGACATCCTGATGGAAGCCGCGCTGACCACCATCATGGACTGCGAAGACTCCGTCGCCGCCGTCGATGCCGACGACAAAGTGGTGATCTACCGTAACTGGCTCGGCCTGATGAAGGGCGACCTGGCCGAAGAAGTGGCCAAGGGCGGCAAGACTTTCACCCGCACCATGAATGCCGACCGCAGCTACACCGGTGTCGATGGCAACGCGGTGACGCTGCATGGTCGTTCGCTGCTGTTCGTGCGTAACGTTGGCCACCTGATGACCATCGACGCGATCCTCGACGCCCAGGGCAATGAAGTGCCCGAAGGCATCCTCGACGGCCTGATCACCAGCCTGGCAGCGGTCCATAGCCTCAATGGCAACAACAGCCGCAAGAACAGCCGCACGGGCTCGGTGTATATCGTCAAGCCGAAGATGCACGGCCCGGAAGAAGCCGCGTTTACCAACGAACTGTTTGGCCGTATCGAAGAGGTACTGACCCTGCCGCGCAACACCCTCAAGGTCGGGATCATGGACGAGGAGCGCCGCACTACGGTCAACCTCAAGGCCTGCATCAAGGCCGCCAGCGAGCGCGTGGTGTTTATCAACACCGGCTTCCTCGACCGTACCGGCGACGAAATCCACACCTCCATGGAAGCCGGCGCGATGGTGCGCAAGGCCGCCATGAAGGCCGAGAAATGGATCAGCGCCTACGAGAACTGGAACGTCGATATCGGTCTGAGCACCGGCCTGCAAGGTCGTGCGCAAATCGGTAAAGGCATGTGGGCGATGCCCGACCTGATGGCTGCCATGCTGGAGCAGAAAATCGCGCACCCGCTGGCCGGCGCCAACACCGCGTGGGTACCGTCGCCGACTGCCGCTGCGCTGCACGCGCTGCACTACCACAAGGTCGACGTGTTTGCCCGCCAGGCCGAACTGGCCAAGCGCGAGCGTGCTTCGGTGGACGACATCCTGACGATTCCCCTGGCGCAGAATACCGACTGGTCCGAGGAAGAAATCCGCAACGAACTGGACAACAACGCCCAGGGCATCCTCGGCTACGTGGTGCGCTGGATCGACCAGGGCGTGGGTTGCTCGAAAGTGCCGGATATCAACGATGTGGGCCTGATGGAAGACCGCGCCACCCTGCGTATCTCCAGCCAGCACATCGCCAACTGGCTGCGCCATGGCGTGGTCAGCCAAACCCAGGTCATGGAAAGCCTCAAGCGCATGGCGCCAGTGGTGGATCGACAGAATGCCGGGGATGCGCTGTACCGTCCGTTGGCTCCGGATTTTGACAGCAACATCGCGTTTCAGGCAGCGGTGGAGTTGGTGATTGAAGGGACTAAGCAGCCCAATGGTTATACCGAGCCGGTGTTGCATCGCAGGCGTCGGGAGTTCAAGGCCAGGAATGGTCTTTGATTAACTGCTGAGAAAAGCCCTAGCCAAACGCTAGGGCTTTTTTATTGGGCTCTGAGTAATCAAACATTAATCGTGTAAGGACCACTGAACCGAGCAATAGCCGCGCCATCCAATTCGCGTACTTTTAGATTCTGAAACGTAGCATTAAAAGTATTGCCCGAGACAACCACCTTCAGCGTTCCATCTGTTATACCACTGAAAATATTTCCCGCAGGGGTGAGATAACGAAAAGTCAACTCTTGAGCTGTCAACTCGTGCTCACCCTCCCCCAGGTCGCCACCGTAATCAATGGAGATATTTTCATCGAATGTATCCAGCGAAACAAAAGCCCGAGTCCCAGCGTAACCCGTCGCTTGAAAAGAATGAGTTGATCCATTTACAAAAATATTGATATTGGATGAACCTAAGGTTTTATATTTTTCGACTTGCTCTTTGCTGGGGAGTGTTCTTCCAGTGCTCATGATGAACTCCTGTTCACTTCATTTAGAGGCGCTGATCCCACACCAGCACTCTCCCAACGATTAAACAGGCCCCCCTCAAAACGCCGATACTGTGAAATCTGACAGTCCCGACCAACGGCCCAACCCCGCCTACTGCGCCATTCCCAACTCGCGCTTGACCATCTTCGCCAACTTCACGCTATCAATCGGCTTGAGCAGAAAGTCCACCACGCTCAAGTGCATCGCATCAATCACATCCGGCGCCTCGGCATCCCCGGAGATGATGATGATCGGCAACGCCGCCCGGGTGGACTCGCGCACCTGACGAATCAACTCCAGGCCGTTGCTGGGAGCCATGCGCAGATCAGTGATCAATAACCCGATGGACGTGCTGGAGTTGAGGAGCTGCCACGCCGCCTCGCCACTGTCCGCCGTCATGCAACGAATGCCGTCCAGCCCAAGGATTTCGGCCAGTAATTCACGAGCGTCTTTATCGTCATCAACGATCAACACCCGTTGCGGCGGTAGATCAGGCTCCAGCATCACGGCGCTCAGCGCCTCGCGCTCGGCATCACTCAAAATATCTTGGTCGGGCATAGGTTTCTCGGCAGTTCAACTCAATCTCCCAGCACAGAAGTCAGACATCACCGGAAGGGCGAACAATGTGCACTTCGTCGGATAGTTTTCCTAGTGGGCGTTCTACGGGTCTGGACGATATTCATGTAAGGTTTTTCCTTAGTCATCGAAGGCCTTATAGCTACCTAGACTTACGTCCAATGGGCACCCATCGCGTGGGGGTCGACCATGAGGCACGATAACGACAAAAAAACTGCGGTCATGGTTATGAGTAAAGCTGATGCTTTCACCCAGGCGGGGAAAACTGCGGTGTTGCAGAACATTCACGGCACCCTGCAATTCCTGCAACGGTTCCCGCCCTTCAACCAGATGGAAAACGCCCACCTGGCGTTTCTGGTGGAGCAGTGCCAATTGCGCTTCTACGGCCCCGGCGAGAGCATCCTCAAGCCGTCGGCAGGCCCCGTGGAGCACTTCTATATCGTCAAGCAGGGGCGTGTGGTTGGCGAGCGCCCGGACTCGGCCGAAACCACCTTCGAAATCACCACCGGAGAATGCTTCCCCCTGGCCGCACTGCTGGGGGAACGGGCCACCCGCACCGAGCACAAGGCCGGCGAAGACACCTTTTGCCTGCAACTGAACAAGCCGGCGTTTATCAAGCTGTTTGCCTTGTCCGGGCCGTTCCGCGATTTTTCCTTGCGCGGGGTCAGCAGCCTGTTGGACCAAGTCAACCAGCAGGTCCAGCAAAAAGCCGTGGAAAATCTTGGCACCCAGTATTCATTGAATACCCGCCTGGGCGAGTTGGCCATGCGCCACCCGGTGACGTGCAGCCCGCTGACGCCACTGCGTGAAGCGGTCACATTGATGCATGAGCAACAGGTCGGCAGCATCGTGGTGGTGGATGAACACAAGGCGCCCCTGGGGATTTTCACCCTGCGTGACCTGCGCCATGTCGTCGCCGACGGCATCAGCGACTTCACTCAGGCCATCGAGCGCCATATGACCCAGGCGCCGTTCTTTCTAAGCCCGGATCACAGCGCCTTCGACGCAGCGATTGCCATGACCGAACGGCACATCGCCCACGTGTGCCTGGTCAAGGAGCGGCGCCTGTGCGGCGTGGTGTCCGAGCGCGATCTGTTCTCCCTGCAACGGGTCGATCTGGTGCACCTGGCGCGCACCATCCGCAATGCGCCACGGGTGGAGAACCTGGTGGCGATTCGCGGGGAGATCGGCCAATTGGTCGAACGCATGCTGGCCCACGGCGCGTCGTCCACCCAGATCACTCAGATTATTACGATGCTCAACGATCACACGGTATGCCGGGTGATCGAGTTGACCCTCGCCGAGAAAGGCGACCCCGGCGTGCCATTCAGTTGGCTGTGTTTCGGCAGCGAAGGCCGCCGCGAGCAGACGCTGCATACCGACCAGGACAACGGCATCCTGTTCGACGCCCGTGACGCCGCCCACGCGGCCGAGATTCGCGGCCTGCTGTTGCCCCTGGCGCAGCAGATCAACCAGAGCCTGGCGCTGTGCGGCTTTACCCTGTGCAAGGGCAATATCATGGCCGGCAACCCCGAGCTGTGCCTGTCCCGTGCCGAATGGGCTAGGCGCTTTGCGGCGTTTATCCGCGAGGCGACGCCGGAAAACCTGCTCAAATCCAGCATCTACTTCGACCTGCGGGTGGTCTGGGGTGATGAACAGGGCTGTGAGCAATTGCGCCAGGGCCTGCTTGAGCAGGTCGCGGACAATCGCCTGTTCCAACGGATGATGGCCGAGAACGCCTTGCGCCAGCGCCCGCCGGTGGGGCGTTTGCGTGACTTCGTGCTGACGCGCAAAGGCGCGGACAAGGCCACCCTCGACCTCAAGGTGCAAGGTTTGACGCCCTTCGTCGATGGCGCCCGCCTGTTGGCCCTGGCCAATGGGATCGCCGTCAACAACACCCTGGAACGCTTGCAGCAACTGGTGGACAAAGAGGTGATCGAACGCCTGGATGGCGCAGCCTACGAAGAGGCCTACCACTTTATCCAGCAAACCCGCATGCAGCAGCACCAGTTGCAGACCCGCGAGAACCAGCCGTACTCCAACCGGGTCGATCCCGACAGCCTCAACCACCTGGACCGGCGCATCCTGCGTGAATCCCTGCGCCAGGCCCAGCGCCTGCAAAGCAGCCTGGCCCTGAGGTATCAGCTGTGAGCCTGTTCAGTTGGCTGCGCCCTTCCCGGCCGGGGCTTGATGACCAGCAACAAGCGCGGTTGCAGCAATTGCCAGCGCCCGCAGTGCTCGGCGAAACGACCCTGCGCGACCAGCGCTGGGTGGTCCTGGACCTGGAAACCAGCGGCCTGAACCTCAATCGCGACCAGGTACTGTCGATTGGTGCAGTGGTAATCGAAGACGGTGCCGTCGATTTTTCCCAGCAGTTCGAGCGCACCCTGCAACGGGTGCAAACCAAACTCAGCCCCAGCGTACTGATCCACGGCCTCGGCCCCAGTGCGATCGCCGCCGGTTGCGACCCCGCCGAGGCGTTGCTGGACTTCATGGCCTTTGTCGGCGACAGCCCACTGTTGGCGTTCCATGCACCGTTCGACCAACACATGCTCGGCCGCGCGCTCAAGGACAGCCTGGGTTATCGCCTGGCCCATCCATTCCTCGACGTGGCAGACCTGGCGCCGCTGCTGTGCCCGCAAGCGCATATCCGCGAAGCCGGCCTGGATGACTGGATCGCCCACTTCAACCTGCAGGTCGGTGAGCGCCATCACGCCAGCGCCGATGCCCTGGCCACCGCTGAGTTGATGTTGATTCTGTTCAGCCGCGCCCGCCAGCAAGGGCTGGACAGCCCCGCAGCGTTGCAGCAGCGCCTAAGCCAGTGGAAACGTCGCAAGCAAGCCCCGTCCTTCTAAACACCGCAACCGGCTCCTGCAATGGGTTGTGGTGCCATCATCCGACCAACGCCAATTGCGCCCATTCCGCGCCTCTGCCACAATCGCGAATAATTCTCGTTAGTTTAAACTTCTCGATTGGTGATGCCTTGTCGTCAGCCCAAAGTCCCCACCGTGAGCTTGTTGGCACGTTGTACCGTGACCATCGCGGCTGGCTGCTGGCATGGCTGCGGCGCAACGTGGCCTGCCCCAGTCGGGCCGAAGACCTGAGCCAGGACACCTTCATGCGCCTGCTGGGCCGTGAAGAACTGCGCGTGCCCCGTGAACCGCGGGCGTTCCTGGTGGCCGTCGCCAAGGGCCTGCTGTTTGACTATTTCCGCCGCGCCGCGCTGGAACAGGCCTACCTCACCGAACTGATGCTGATCCCGGAAAGCGAACACCCGTCCCCGGAAGAACAGCACCTGATCCTCGAAGACCTCAAGGCCATCGACCGTCTGCTGGGCAAGCTCTCCAGCAAGGCTCGCGCCGCCTTCCTCTACAACCGCCTGGATGGCCTGGGCCACGCCGAAATCGCCCAGCGCCTGGGGGTTTCCGTGCCACGGGTGCGGCAGTACCTGGCCCAGGGGATTCGCCAGTGCTACATCGCACTGTATGGCGAGCCACTGTGAATCAGATCAGTTCCAAACCGGTTTCTGCACGAGTGCTGGATGCCGCGATTGCCTGGCAACTGTCCCTGGATGGCGGGGATGGCAGCGCCGTGGAGCATGAAGAACTCAATAAATGGTTGGCCAGCAACGAAGAACATGCCCGCGCCTGGCGCCAACTGGGCATGCTCGATCAGCGCTTCAGCATGGCCAGCGGCCCGGCGCGGGCGGCGCTGCTGCAATCGCGTGAAAGTATCCGGCGGCGGGTGCGCAAGCTCGGCAGCGGCCTGGCCAGTGTGGTGCTGGTCTGCGGCCTGGCGCTGTTCGCCGGCCAGCGCTACGTGCCCATCAACTATTGGCTGGCCGACCAACGCACCGCCACCGGCGAACAACGCACCGCCACCGGCGAACAACGCACGCTGAAACTGGCGGATGGCACCCTGATCAACCTCAACACCCACAGCGCCATTGACGTGCGCTTTGACGAAAAGCGCCGGGTGATTGTGCTGCAGGACGGCGAGATCCTCGTCGAGACCGGTCACAACGATGCCCGCCCCTTTGTCGTCGAGACCCGCGACGGCAGCCTGCGCGCCCTGGGCACGCGGTTTATCGTCAAACGCGAGGACGACGGTACGCGGCTCAGCGTTTTGCAGTCGGCCGTGGCAGCGCAGCCTGAGGCGCTGCATCAAGAACAGGTGTTCAAGGAAGGCCAGCAGGTCCTGATGCGCCATGACGGCCTCGGCCCGCTGCTGACGGTCACACCCGGCTCCGATGCCTGGACCCGCGGCATGCTGGTGGTCGACAACGCGCGGCTGGGGGATGTGGTCGAGGAACTCGGCCGCTACCGCAGCGGCTACCTGGGTGTGGATAAAAACGTGGCCGACCTGCGCATCACCGGCAGCTTTCCGCTGCAGGACACCGACCTGGCCTTGAATGCGCTGCTGCCGACCTTGCCGGTGCAGATCCAGCAGCGTACGCCGTGGTGGGTGACGGTAGTGCCTGCGATAGGGCCCTGAAAGCCCCCCATTTCCCCGGACAAAAAAATATTTCCCCCCAGCCCTATCACTTTTTGATTCTCGCTCGGCACACAGGCAATTGAGAAATATTTCCATTCAGGAGCCGCCCTATGTCCCGCACGCTAGACACCTTGTTGCGCCCCAGCCTGTTAGCCGTGGCCATTGCCCTCAGCGCCCCGCTGGCCAGCACTGCGCTGATCGCTGCCGAACAGGCGTCTAGCGTACGTGCCTATAACCTGCCGGCCGCCCCCCTGGCCAGTACCCTGAACCAGATCGCCAGCCAGGCCGGCCTGGCCCTGACCCTCAACCCCGCGCTGGCAGCGGGCAAGACCTCGGCCCCGATCAAGGGCCAGTTCGACGCCCAGGGCGCCCTGCGTGAAGCCTTGCGCGGCAGTGGTCTGCAGTTGGAGCAGAGCAGCGCCGGCACGTTCAGCCTGGTACCGGTCCCGGAGGGTGTGGTTGCACTGCCAGAGACCAGCATCATTGGCCAGGGCAATTATGAAAGCGCCTGGGGGCCGGTTGAGGGGTATGTGGCTACGCGTACGGCGGCGGGGAGCAAGACTGATACACCAATTGCGGAATTACCGCGTTCCGTGACGGTAATCACCCGTAAACAAATGGAAGACCGCTCTGTTCTCAACCTCAATGATGCCCTGCGCTATACCGCAGGGGTGCAGAGCAGCGGCTATGGTTCTGACTCGCGCAGCGATTGGTTGCTGGTGCGCGGTTTTGTACCGACCCAATTCCTCGATGGCCTGCCTTTGCCAAAGGGCAACTATGCCACGCCAAAAATCGATACTTGGAGCCTGGAGCGTATCGCCGTACTGCGCGGTCCGGCTTCGTCTGTCTACGGCCAGACGCCTCCCGGCGGCTTGCTGGATATGGTCAGCCGTCGTCCACAAGCTGAAAGCAGTAACGAGGTCGAGGTACAGACCGGCACCAATAATCACAAGCAGATCAGCTTCGACAGCACCGGAAAAATCGATGACGAAGGTCAATTTCTTTACCGCATTGGTGGCGTAGTGCGTGACAGCGATACTGCGGTCGATCACATCCCCGACAAACGCTACAACGTCGCGCCCAGCCTGACTTGGAACATCAACGACGATACCAAGCTGACCCTGCTCTCGCAGTTCACCCGCGACGACACCGGGATCACTGGCCAGTTCTTGCCGCTGCAAGGCACCAAGTTGTCTTCGCCGGCTGGCAAAATTTCCCACCACAAAAATCTGGGTGATCCTGACTGGGAATTCTACGACCGTACTTACTACGCGCTCGGTTATGCGTTTGAAACTCGTCTGAACGATACCTGGCAGTTCCGTCAAAACCTGCGCTACACCAAAAATGACCTGTCATTCCAAGGCATTACTGCAGGTGGGAGTTTTTGGCCAAACGGGCCAGAGTTGGCTGTAGACGCCGATGGCAATGTGAGCCGCTCAGCCGGCAAAGTCGATGAAAACATCGGGCAGTTTGCCGTCGACAACAACTTCCAGGCCGACTTCCAGACGGGGGCTGTAAGCCATACCTTGCTGCTGGGCCTGGACCACCAGCGCTCTGATGCCGATGCTCGTTGGTTGTGGGGTTCTGCCGGTGTTCCTACCATCAACTTCAATCGACCGGTGTACGGCCAGGACTTCTCCAAAGTCCAATACTTCACCATGTATGACTACACTCAGAAAACTCAGCAGACCGGCCTCTACATCCAGGACCAGATGGCCCTCGACAACTGGCGCCTGACGCTTGGCGGGCGTGAGGACTGGGTACACACCGGGACTACCTTCCACAATCAGAACGACGCCACCAACACCCAGCGCGACAAGAACTTCAGCGGTAACGCGGCGCTCAGCTATGTGTTCGACAATGGCATCACTCCCTACCTGTCCTACGCCGAATCATTCCAGGCAGGCTCCGGTACGCAAGTGCTCAGCACAGGTGCATTCAAGCCTACCGAGGGCAAGCAATACGAAGCCGGTATCAAGTACCAACCACCTGGCACCAAGGCGTTGCTGACCGCCGCTGTGTTCGATCTGACTCAGACCAACACCTCGGTGACAGAAGGCGGCATTACTCGCCAAGTGGGCGAGGTACGAGTGCGTGGCCTGGAGTTGGAAGCCAGTGCTGACGTTACCGAAAGCCTCAAGCTCGTGGGTTCGTACACCTATAACGACAGCGAAATCACCAAGGGCACTGCCGAAGAAAAAGGCAACCGCATGAATCAGGTACCTCGCAACCAGGCCACCGCCTGGGCCGACTACACCTGGCATAGCGGCCCACTGGATGGCTTTGGCGTTGGTGCGGGCGTGCGCTATGTCGGCGACACCTACGGCAATGCTGCCAACACCGACTGGGGCCATGTAGGCTCCTACACGGTGTACGACGCCTCGGCCCACTACGATCTTGGCCGCGTAAGCAGCACCCTGAAAGGAGTCACCGTGGCGGTCGATGCCAAGAACATCTTCAACAAGGACTACCTAGCCACCTGTGATGGTTTCTACTGCTACTACGGCGACCAGCGTAACGTCGTCGCCAGCGTGAACTACAAATTCTAAGACGGTTAAAAACCGCAGATGAAGGGCCGCCCCAATTGCGGCCCTTTTGCCTTTTGGAGCCGTGATGAAAAGCACAACCATCCGCCGCTGGTCCTTCATCCACACCTGGACCAGCCTGATCTGCACCGTGTTCCTGCTGATGCTGGCGCTGACCGGCCTGCCGTTGATCTTTCACCACGAGATCGATCACCTGCTGGGCAACGAGCCCGAGCTCCAGCAGATGCCAGCCGATACCCCGCAGCTCAACCTTGAGCAACTGGTGGCCAAGGCCCAGGCCCATCGCCCCGGCGAAGCCATGCAGTACCTGGCCTGGGATGAAGACGACAAGAACGGCGTGATCGCGATCATGGCGGCCACCGCCGGCACCGAGCCGAACGCGTCCCACACTTTCATGCTCGACGCCCGAACCGGGGACAGTGTGGAGATGCCCTCGGCCAATGGCGGGCTGACGATGTTCCTGCTGCGCCTGCATGTGGATATGTTCGCCGGGTTGCCGGGCAAGTTGCTGCTGGCGTTCATGGGCATACTGTTTGTGGTCGCGATCATCTCCGGCACGGTGCTCTACCTGCCGTTCATGCGCCGTTTGAAGTTCGCCACCGTGCGCCAGGACAAGTCCACACGCCTGCGCTGGCTCGACCTGCATAACCTGATCGGCGTCGTCACCCTGACCTGGGCGCTGGTGGTGGGCGTCACCGGGGTGATCAGCGCCTGTGCCGACCTGATCATCGCCGCCTGGCGCAATGACAGCCTCACCGCGATGATCGAACCCTATAAGAACGCGCCGCCGCTGACCCTGCGTGCGCCGGCTACCGACCTGCTGAAGATCGCCGAACAGGTCGCACCCGGCATGACGCCAGACTTTATCGCGTTCCCCGGCACGCGGTTTTCCAGCGAGCACCATTACGCCGTATTCATGAAAGGCAGCACGCACCTGACCTCGCACCTGCTGACGCCGGTGCTGATCGACGCCAGCGACCTGAGCGTCACCGCCGTGGCCGGGCGGCCGTGGTACATGGACGCCATGGGCATGTCCCAGCCCCTGCACTTTGGCGACTACGGCGGCATGCCGATGAAAATCCTCTGGGCGGTGATGGATGTGCTGACCATCATCGTGTTGGGCAGCGGTGTGTATCTGTGGCTGGTGCGGCGCAAGGCGGCCAAACCATGAGGCCGCGGCAGTCGAACTTCTGGAAGGTGTTTGGGATGCCGCTGGGGATCGGCTTGCTCAGTGCCGCGGGGTTGTTTGCGGCGCTGTTGGGGGATGGGGTTTGGGACTCCCTTAGCTGGCTGGGGTTGGGGATACCGGCGGTAATCGGCGTCTGGGGTTTGATGCGGCGGCCTTGAGGCCGCTATCGCGAGCAAGCCCGCCCCCACATTCTGATCTGTGAACACCGTCAAATGGACTGCCCCCAAGAAGTTGGACACCAATCCAATTTCTTGGGGTGTTCACATGA
>NZ_JAHIDY010000014.1:0-137507 GCF_018732265.1 Pseudomonas sp. TAE6080 | reverse complement strand
GAGACAGCTGGAAGGGCGCCTGCGCGACGTCACCCAGCGCTTTGCCGGGCAACACCCGCCGCGCCCGCCGGAGTGGGGCGGCTATTGCCTGCAGCCCGAGCGCGTGGAGTTCTGGCAAGGCCGCGCCGACCGCCTGCACGACCGCCTCGATTACCGTCGCCACGACGGCATCTGGCAGCGCAGCCGCCTGGCGCCCTGACGCCGCCTAGAGGTACCTCCTCGGAGGAATAGGCCCGCCGACCTTTGCGGTGCAGGCTGGGCCATTGCTCATTTATCCCGGGATTTTCACCATGGCACATCTGACTCAACGCAATTTTGTCTCGCTGAATATCGCTGTACTGACCATCAGCGACACGCGCAACTTTGACAACGATACCTCCGGGCAAACCCTGTGCGATCGCGTGCAAGCGGCCGGTCACGAACTGATCGACCGGGCCCTGGTGGTAGACGACATCTACCAGATCCGCGCACGGCTTTCGCAATGGATCGCCGACCCGCAGGTGCAGGTGATCCTCACCACCGGTGGCACCGGTTTCACTGCGCGGGACAACACTCCGCAAGCGGTGCTGCCGTTGCTGGACAAGCATGTCGAAGGTTTTGGCGAGCTGTTTCGCCAGGTTTCCCTGGAAGAGATCGGCATGTCGACCTTGCAGTCGCGTGCCCTGGCCGGCATGAGCAATGGTGTGCTGGTGTGTTGCATGCCCGGCTCGCCAGGCGCGTGCCGTACCGGTTGGGACAAGATCCTGCTGGGGCAACTGGACAGCCGCACCGGGCCATGCAATTTCGCCCCGCACCTCAAGCCCCAGGTCGCCCAAACCCTGCAAGCCTGCGAGGCGCGGTCATGAACCTATCGGTGTGTGAAAGCGGCGAGTTGATCCCGGTGGATGAGGCCATCGACCGCCTGTTGGCCCAGGCACCACCGCCGCCGTCCACCCAACAGGTTAAAACCGCCTTGGCCCTGGGCCGGGTGTTGGCCAGCGATATCTTTTCCCCGGTGAACCTGCCGGCCTGGGACAACAGCGCCATGGACGGCTACGCGCTGCGTGCTGCTGACTTGCCGGCCGAGGGCGGCTACCTGCGTCTGGCCGGGCGGATTGCCGCAGGCGAGGAAGCCGCGACCGCGCTGGTCAGCGGGCAGACCATGCGGATTTTTACCGGTGCGCCGTTGCCGGCCGGTGCCGACACCGTGGTGCCCCAGGAGCGTTGCCGGGTCTACGGCCAGCGCATCTGGTGCCCGCCGATGCGGACCGGTGAACATGTGCGCAAGCAAGGTGAAGAGGTGACCCAGGGCGCCTTGCTATTGCCAGCCGGCAAGCGTCTGCGTGCCCAGGAATTAGGCTTGCTTGCGGCCGCCGGGCTGGCCCAGGTCAAGGTCTATCGACCGTTGCGCGTGTGCCTGTTGAGCAGTGGCGATGAACTGCGTGAGCCGGGTGATCACCTGGCACCGGGGCAGATCTACAACAGCAATCGCCACTGCCTGGCGGCGCTGCTGCAAGGCTGGGGCGTTGAAGTGCATGACTATGGGGTGATGGCCGATGAACTGGCCGTCAGCCGCGATGCATTGACCCTGGCGTCCTCGGAATGCGACCTGCTGCTGACCTCCGGTGGGGTGTCGGTGGGCGAGGAGGACCACCTCAAGCAAGCGATCAAGGAACTGGGCCGCGTGGATTTTTGGCGCCTGGCAATCCAGCCGGGCAAACCCCTGGCCTTTGGCGATGTAGCCGGCAAACCGTGGATCGGCTTGCCGGGCAATCCTTCGGCGGCGCTGATTACCGCATTGGTGGTGGTCCGCCCGTTTCTGTTGCGCGCCCAGGGTGTGACTGAGGTCACATCGGCGCCGATGTTGCTGCCCGCCGACTTTGTGTGGCCCCAGCGCAACCGTCGCCGGCAATACCTGCGCGCACGCCTGGCGCCGGGCATCGATGGCCAGGCGCGCGTCACCCTGCACCCACGGCAAAGCTCGGCGATGCTGAGCGCGGCGTGCTGGGCCGATGGTTTGGCGATTGTGGAGCGCGAGCAGTTGGTGGAAAAGGGCGGGCTGGTGCGGTTCGTGTCCTTTGCCGAACTGATGCAGTAACTGCCGACGCTGCCGATGGTGGTGGTCAATGTGGGAGCGGGCTTGCAGCTACACAAGTGCGATAGTTTTTTTGATGAGGATCAACCATGCAACTGGTCTGCCCGGCAGGTAATCTGCCTGCGCTTAAAGCCGCCGTGCGCCAAGGTGCCGATGCGGTGTACGTGGGGTTTCGCGACGACACCAACGCCCGGCATTTTGCCGGGCTGAATATGGACGACAAGCAATTCGACGGCGCCGTCGCCCATATCCGCCAGCACCAGCGCAAGCTGTATGTGGCGGTCAATACTTATCCGCAGCCCAAGGGCTGGGAGCGCTGGCAACGGGCAGTGGATCGCGCCGCCGACCATGGCGTGGATGCGCTGATTGCCGGTGACCCGGGCGTGCTGCAATACGCCAGTAGCCGTCATCCGCAGATGGCCTTGCACCTCTCGGTACAGGGTTCGGCGACCCATGCGGCGGCCTTGCAGTTCTACGCCGAGCGCTACGGCATCCGTCGTGCGGTGCTGCCACGGGTGCTGTCGCTGGCCCAGGTCAAGCACGTCGCCGCCAGCAGCGCGGTGCCGATTGAGGTCTTTGGTTTCGGCAGCCTGTGCATCATGGCTGAGGGCCGTTGCCATCTGTCTTCCTACATCACTGGCGAATCACCGAACCTGTGCGGCGTGTGCTCGCCGGCCAAGGCGGTGCGCTGGAGCGAAGACGCCGACGGCCTGAGCGCGCGCCTGAGCGAAGTGTTGATCGACCGCTATACCCCGGACGAGCCGGCGGGCTATCCGACCCTGTGCAAGGGCCGTTTCATGGTCGATGGCAAGCGCTTCCATGCCCTCGAAGAACCCACCAGCCTCGATACCCTGGACCTGATCCCCGAGTTGATCGCCATGGGCGTGGAAGCGGTGAAAATCGAAGGTCGGCAACGTAGCCCGGCGTATGTCGAGCAAGTCACCGGGGTCTGGCGCGCGGCGCTGGACGCCCACCGCAGTGCGCCGGAACGCTTTGTGGTCAAGGACCAGTGGCGCAGCGTGCTGGCCGGTCTATCCGAAGGCAGCCAGACCACCCTGGGCGCCTACCATCGTTCGTGGCAATGAGGAACCGCACATGAAACTCAGCCTGGGACCGGTGCTGTTTTATTGGGATAAGCAACAACTGGGGCAGTTCTACTGCGAGATGGCCAACCTGGCGCTGGATGTGATCTACCTGGGGGAAACCGTGTGCTCCAAGCGCCGCGCGTTCAACCTCGATCAATGGTTGGGCCTGGGCCGCGAATTGCACTCGGCGGGCAACGCGCAAATCGTACTGTCGAGCCTGACCCTGATCGAGGCCGCATCGGAGCTGTCGAGCCTGCGTCGCCTGTGTGACAACGGCGAGGTGTTGGTCGAGGCCAATGACATGGGCGCGGTGCAATTGCTCGCCGAGCGCAAGTTGCCCTTTGTCGGCGGCCCGGCGTTGAATCTGTATAACGGCCACGCCCTGGTGCAATTGCTGGATGCCGGGATGATGCGCTGGGTGCCGCCGGTAGAATGCTCGGCCGCGCTGATTGGCGATGTGTTGGAGCAGGTGCGTGAGCTGGGCCGGCCGTTGCCTGAAGTGGAAGTCTTCGCCTATGGGCATCTGCCCCTGGCCTATTCGGCGCGTTGCTTCACTGCCCGTGCCGAGAACCGGCCCAAGGATGACTGCCAGTTCTGTTGCCTCAATTACCCCGATGGCATGGCCTTGAGCAGCCAGGAAGGGCAGGCGCTGTTTACGTTAAATGGCATCCAGACTATGTCGGCGGAGGTCACCAACTTGCTGGCCGACTATCCGGGGCTGGTCAGTTGCGGCGCCGACCTGCTGCGCCTGAGCCCGCGGGCGCAAGGCATGGTGGGCATCGTCGAAGCCTTCGACCGGGTCCGCCAGGGCGCCACACCGCCACTGTTTGTCGAGGGCTGCAATGGCTACTGGCATGGCCAGGCCGGGATGTTGCGGGTCGAGGAGGTGGGGCTGTGCTGAATCGCAAGCAATGGCTGCTCAAGGGCGCCGACCGTTTATTGCCGCTGATGCGCAAGGTGCCATTTGTGGTGCAACGCCTGGCGTTGCAACAGGCGTTGAATCGCTGCCTGGCCGAACCCTTGCGCGATGGCGGCTTCGAACTGCTGCGCGGGCGCTGGATGTGCCTGCGCATTCCCGACCTGGGCTTGTGCTGGTACCTGACCCTGGGCCGCGACGGGTTGCGCATCGCCGAACGCGCCGAGGCCCAGGTGACCATCAGCGGCAACTGGCGTGAGTTCCTGTTATTGGCCAGCCGCCAGGAAGACCCGGACACCTTGTTCTTCCGCCGGCGGCTGGTGATCGAGGGGGATACGGAGTTGGGGTTGGGCCTGAAGAACCTGATCGACAGCCTCGATCCGGATGTGTTGCCGTCCTGGTTGTGGCGCAATCTGGAACGGGCGGGGAAGGGCTTGGCCGCCTGAAGACCAGCCCGCGAAGCTGCTTCCCTGTGGGAGCGGGCTTGCTCGCGAATGCAGTGTGTCAGTCGCCGGATATGTCGACTGGTTCACCGCATTCGCGAGCAAGCCCGCTCCCACATTGGAGTGTGGTGGGTTCAAAAATTGTCCAGGTCGGTTATTGCTCCATGGCCTGCAAGATCGCATGGGCCGCTTTCACTCGTTCGGCATTGGGGTAGTTCTTGTTTGCCAGGATCACTACGCCGATGGCCTTGCTCGGCACGTAGGCTACATAGGCGCCAAAACCACCGGTAGAGCCGGTCTTGTTGACCAGCGTGTTGGTTTGCAAAGGTTGCGGTGGGGTCAGCCAGTTGACCTTGTGCGGCTCCATTGCCCAGGCCGTTGAGTTTCGCGCCATCAGGGTGTCAACGGTCAGTGGGTAGGCGGACATTTCCCAGCCCAGCCCCTGGGTGGTGCCGTTGGCGGTGTAGTAGCCGGTGTGAGTGGTGGCGATCGCCGCTTGCAAGGGCTTTTCCAGGTTCGTTGGGTTCATGTTCACCGCTACGTAGCGGATCAGGTCCGCCGGGCTGGTCTTCACCCCGTAGGCTTCGCTGTCCAGCGCCCCAGGGCTGACGCGCACCGGCTTGCCGGCCTTGTCATAGCCCTGGGCGTACAGGCCCATTTGTGCCTTGGGCACCGTGAGATAGGTGTGCTTGAGCCCGAGCTTGGGCAGCAGGGTCTGTTCCATCACCACGTCGAAAGGTTGCTGCAGGCTTTGCGCCGCCAGATAGCCGAACAGGCCCAGGCTGGGGTTGGAATACTGGCGCTGGGTGCCGGGGGCGAAAGCGGCCTTCCAGTGCTGGAAGTAGCTGATCATGTGCTGCGCATTGTCCGCCTCGGATGGGAACTGCAACGGCAGCCCGCCGGCCGTGTAGGTGCCCAGGTGAAGTACGCTGATGTGGTCGAAAAGGCTGCCGCGCAAGGCTGGCAAGTAGTGGCTGGCCGGCTCCGACAGCTTCAGTTTGCCGGTGGCCTGGGCATAGCCGGCCAGGGTCGCGGTGAAGGTCTTGCTCACCGAGCCGATCTCGAACAGGGTGTTTTCGCTGATGGGCTGTTGGCTGTCCATTGCGGCGACACCGTAGTTAAAGTATCGGGCCTTGCCGTCCTGCACAATGGCGACCGCCAGGCCGGGAATGGCCTGTTGCTGCATCAAGGGCTTGACGGTGGCATCCACCACCTGGCGCAGGTCGGCAGCGGCCATGCAGTTGCCGGCGCCGAGCAATAGGCTGAGAATCGTGACGTTGCGCACATGTTCGTACATGATGATGTCGCTTCCATGAAGATGATCGGGTAACTGCTGCCTGCGCAGGCGTGGCCAAGATAGGCAGTTTGCCGAGCCTGGACAACCGATGATATCTCGCACCAGTCATTAGAAAAATTTGGGCTTAGATCATGTTGCGTTCCCATTTGCCCCTTAACGCCCTGCGTGCCTTCGAAGCCTCTGCCCGGCACTTGAGCTTTACCCGGGCGGCCATCGAACTGTGCGTGACCCAGGCGGCAGTCAGCCACCAGGTCAAGAGCCTGGAGGCACAGCTCAATGTCACCCTGTTCAAGCGTCTGCCCCGTGGCTTGATGCTCACCAGCGAGGGGGAGACGTTGCTGCCGGTGCTGCGCGAGTCCTTCGACCGCATTGCCCAGACCCTCGGCCAGTTCCAGGCTGGGCATTATCGAGAAGTGCTGACGGTAGGCGCGGTGGGTACGTTTGCGGTGGGCTGGCTGCTGCCACGCCTGGCGGAGTTTCAGGCGCGCTACCCGTTTATCGACCTGCGGCTGTCCACCCATAACAACCGCGTGGATGTAGCAGCCGAAGGGTTGGATTATGCGATCCGCTTTGGTGCTGGCGCGTGGCATGGTACCCACGCTTATGAGTTGCTGGTGGCGCCACTGACGGTGTTGTGTGTGCCGTCGATTGCCCGCCAACTGCACGGCCCGGGCGATGTGTTGAAGCACACGTTATTGCGTTCTTACCGGACGGATGAGTGGAGCCTCTGGTTCCAGGCCGCAGGCTTGCCCGCCGACACCCTGGTGCCGCGCAGCATCGTGTTCGACTCGTCCCTGGCGATGATGGAGGCTGCCCTGCAAGGCAGTGGTGTGGCCCTGGCGCCGGCACTGATGTTCTCGCGGCAGTTGGCCCAGGACGTGATTCGCCAGCCGTTCGATGTGGGCATCACTACGGGTAGTTACTGGCTGACGCGCCTGCAGTCACGCACCGAAACCCCGGCGATGCTGGCGTTCAAGCAATGGCTGCTGGGGCAGGTGACGAACCTGTAGAAGCCAGGCTTGCCTGCGATGGCGCCCGTGAAGTAATTACACGAGGTATTTACGGAACCAGCCCAGCGTGCGTTCCCAGGCCAGGTTCGCGGCAGCCTCGTCGTAGCGTGGGGTCGAGTCGTTGTGGAAACCGTGGTTGGCACCCTTGTAGATAAACCCTTCATAGGTCGTGCCAGCAGCCTTCAAGGCAGCCTCATAAGCCGGCCAGCCTTCGTTGATTCGCGTGTCCAACTCGCCAAAGTGCAACATGATCGGCGCCTTGATCTTCGGCACGTCCTTGGCATCCGGTTGGCGCCCGTAGAACGACACCGCTGCGCCCAGTTCCGGGTAGGCCACCGCTGCCGCATTGGTCACGCCGCCGCCGTAGCAGAAGCCGGTGATGCCCACCTTGCCGGTGCTGGCGTCGTGGTTCATCAGCCATTCGATGGCGGCGAAGAAGTCATTCATCAGCTTGGTCGGGTCGACGGTCTGTTGCAGCGCCACGCCTTTTTCATCATTGCCCGGGTAACCGCCCACCGACGTCAGGCCGTCGGGCGCCAGGGCGATAAACCCGGCTTTGCCCAGGCGCCGTGCGACGTCTTCGATATAGGGGTTGAGTCCTCGGTTTTCGTGGACCACCACCACCGCCGGCAGTTTGCCTTCGGCCTTGGCTGGGCGGACCAGGTAGCCGCGCACCGAACCGTTGCCCTTGGGCGAGGGGTAGGTGATGTAGTCGGCGACGATGTCCGGGTCGGTGAACTTCACCTGCTCGGCCAGCGCGTAATTGGGGCTCAGGGAGGCCAGCAGCGCCGAGGCGGTCAGCCCGCCAAAGGTGAACAGAGCCGCACGGTCAAGGAACTCGCGACGGTTGATCTTGCCATGGGCGTAGCCGTCGTAGAGTTCCAGCAGTTCAGGGGCGAAGTCTTTGGCGGTCAGGCGAGTCATCGGCAAGCTCCTCTTTTGGGCATGTGGCGTTGAATGTAGACCATTGTCAGGCTTGTCGGCCATGGGCGGCATCGGCCAGATGCCCGGTATCGACCCGCACGAAGATCGAATCGCCAATTGCCGTCAGTACGCTGTCGGCATACACCTCGCAGACTACGCGGCTCTTGCGTCCGACCTCACCCTCGACCCTGGCGCGCAAGGTCAGTGGCACGCCCATCGGGGTCGGCTTGATAAATTTGATGCCCAGGTTGCCGGTCACACAGTCGATGCGCGGTAGCTCGCCGGGTGTGCGCTGTTCTGCGCGGTAGTGATAGGCCATGGCGGTCCAGTTGGAGTGGCAATCGACCAACATGGCGATCAGGCCACCGTAGACCAGGTCGGGCCATCCGCAGTATTGGGCGTCGGGCAGATGCTCGGCGACGATATGCACGCCGTCCGCATCCCAGTGGCTCTTGATGTGCAGCCCGTGGGCATTGCTCGGGCCGCAGCCGTAACAGACGCCATCCGGCGCGGTGGTGTCTTGCAGGGAAGGGCTGTGCATGGTTGATCCTTATTGTTTTGGGTCAACCCCAGAGACTAATGGCGGGCACGCCTAGCGCGCAAATTTCTTCGCCCCGGCGACGCAGGCAATCACCGCGACGGTCACCGCCAGCATGCCCAGGCTGACCTGTTCATGCAGCAGGGTCGCGGCCAGTGCCAGGCCGAAGAACGGTTGCAATAACTGCAACTGGCCGACCGCAGCAATCCCCCCTTGCGCCAGCCCGCGGTACCAGAACACAAAACCGATCAACATGCTGAACAACGACACATAGCCCAGGCTCAGCCAGGCCGGCAGGCTGATCCCGGAGAAAGACGCAGGGGCGAGCAGCAGGGCCAATGGCGCGACCACCGGCAGCGACACTACCAACGCCCAGCAGATCACCTGCCAGCCGCCGAGGGTACGCGACAGCTTGGCCCCTTCGGCGTAACCCAACCCGCACACCAGCACGGCCAATAGCATCAACAGGTCGCCAGCGGGGGCGGCGCTCAGGCCCTGGGCAAACGCGTAACCCATTACCAGCAGGCTGCCAAGGATTGAAAACAACCAGAACACCGGACGCGGCCGCTCGCCGCCGCGCAGCACACCGAACACGGCGGTGGCCAGGGGCAGCAAACCGATAAATACGATGGAGTGGGCGGAGGTCACGTACTGCAAGGCCAGCGCGGTCAACAACGGGAAGCCGATGACCACGCCGAAGGCGACGATCAGCAGCGGCCACCATTGGTTGGGTGCCGGACGCCGCGCCCTGAACAGCCACAACAGCGCCAGGCCAAGCACGGCGGCAATGCTGGCCCTGGCCACGGTCAGGAAGACCGGCTCGAACTCCAGCACCGCCAGGCGGGTCGCAGGCAATGAGCCGCTGAAAATCAGCACGCCGATCAAGCCATTGATCCAGCCGTGGCTGCTGCGTTCTGGAGTGATCAACCGGGAAGTCTGTTCCATGTCAGGAAGGCTCGCTAGGTATGGGTTGTGTTTTGGGCATCCTAGGGTTGAAGATGATGACAATCAAAAAATTGTCATGGATACATCGCCCATGCCCCGTGCCCGTTACAAGTCGTTGGTGGATGCCTTTGCCAGGGATATCCGTGCAGGAACCCTGGTGCCTGGCACCCGCTTGCCGACCCATCGCCAATTGGCCACGACCCATGGCCTGGCCCTGGTGACGGCCAGCCGGGTATACAGCGAGCTGGAGGCCATGGGCCTGGTCAGTGGCGAGACCGGGCGCGGCACCTTTGTGCGGGAAATTTCCTTGTCGCCAGGGCAGGGCGTTGGGCAGATTGCCGTGGCGGCGGGCATGGTGGACCTGAATTTCAATTACCCGTCCTTGCCCGGTCAGGCCGATCTGTTGCGCACGGCGTTGCGCCAACTGGCGTTGTCCGGTGACCTGGAGGCATTGCTGCGCTACCAGCTGTGGGCGCTTGCGGTTCTGACACTTTATTCCAGTGGATCTGATCCGCTCGCGCTGGAGGTTCTGATCCACCCATTCCAGTGATTGTGATCCACCATGCTGATGATTCTGACCCCCCCCTCAAGCGCTAAACTATCCACTCCCCCTTTCTCGTAGGTCGCCGCAATTGATTGAAGAAGGCAGCCAGAATATTTATACCGATCTCGGCTGCGCCGATGCTGACGCAATGCAACGCAAAGCCAAGCTCGTCGTGCGTATCGGTGATGCTATTTCTGCCAAGGCTCTGGGACTGGATCAGGCGTCGGTAGTGACGGGCACTGAGGTATCTTGCCTGGAGGCCTGGCTAAAGGGGAATTTCAGACATGCCGATGAGGCCGTACTGCATGCTTGCTTACGCCACCTTGAGATGCATCCTCACTGACTCGGTGATTTTCGCGTGCGCGAAAATAACGAAGAGGGCATCGCCCCCTTCGTTGTTGATCATCACGCCTTGGCAGCCTGCTTACGCAAGGACTCGCCTTTGAGCCCGATACGGTGCGAGCGGTGGACGATGCGATCCAGGATGGCCTCGGCCAGCGTGGCGTCGTTGAACATGCTGTGCCAGTGCTCCGTGGGGAACTGGCTGGTGATGATCAGCGAGCCGGTCTGCATGGGCTGATCGACAATATCCAGCAAGGTATACCCCACCGTGGGTTCTACCGGTGCCAGCCCGAAGTCATCGAGGATCAGCAGATGAACTTTGCTCAAGGCCGTTCGGTACTTGGGCAGGGAGCCGTCGCCAATGGCGATTTGCAGCTCTTCATAGAGTTTCGAGGCGCTTTTGTAGATCACCGAGTAGCCCTGTCGGCACGCCTGGCTGCCAAATGCGCAGGCGAGCCAACTCTTGCCTGTGCCGGTGGCTCCGGTCAGCAGCAGGTTCTGTTGCTGACCAATCCAGGAGCATCCTGTCAGACCTGCGATCACTTGCTTATCCAGACCGCGACTGCTGCGGTAATCCACATCCTCCAGGTGCGCGGCATAGCGCAGCTTCGCCTGCTTCAGTAAGCGAGACAGCTTGCGGTTCTCGCGTTCGCTGAGTTCACGATCCACCATCAGGCCCAAGCGGTCATCAAAAGGCAGTTCCTGCATGCGTGGTTGTTCAAGCTGGTCGCGGTAGGCCTTGGCCATACCGGACAGTTGCAGTTGCTGGAGCTTGCTTTGGGTCTGCTGGTTCAGCATGTCGAACGTTCCTTTTCATCGGCAAAGTAATGGGCACCGCGCAGGTTTTCGTGAGCGGGTGTCGAACTGGGTAGGGATTTCAGGCCAGGGCGTTTGTCGGGCTGCTCGCGCAAGATGGATTGCAGGCTTTTCAGGGCGAAGGTCTTGATGGTCAGCGCATAGGCACAGGCCTCCTCCAAACGTGCATCGCCATGTAGACGAGATTCCTTGCGCAAGGCGCTGGCGGCCTTGTGTCCATTGGCCACATCGGTTCGCTCGGTCAGGTGATAGTGCAGATGGCGCAGTAGTGCAGGCCCGACCCGCTCACCCCAGGCGAGCAATGCAGCGGGCTCACTGTCGGCGTAATACTGGTGGTTCGGCGGCCTGTGCTCCGGTTGCACGCTGATGCCGGAAACATACTGTCGGGCATGACTGCTGACGCGCAGATGATTGTGAAAGACCTCCACGATCTCGCCCGTAGCGCGTACATCCACTTGCTGCTGTACCAATCGGCTCGGCACGGAATAGTGGTGATTGTCATACTCCACCAGGTAGTCGCTGCGCACTCGTACCTTGAAGCGCCAATCGGCATGCTCGTAGGCGTGGATCGGAAGCGGCTGGAGCGCGGGCTGTTCCACCTCGACGAATAGGCTGTGCCGACTGCTGCCAGGCTGGCGTTTGAACGGGCGTTGATTGAATGCCGGCAGCAACTCCAGGATCGCCTGATTGAGCTCTGCCAAGCTGAAGAAGCGGCGGTGGCGCAGGGCTGCTAGCAGCCAGCGTTGAACCAGCTTCACCCCGGCCTCCACTTTGCCTTTATCTTTGGGTCTACGCGGGCGGGCCGGCAGGATAATGGCCTGGTAATGGTGGGCCAGTTGCTGATAGATCAGGTTGAGCTGAACTTCATCCTTACCATGCTTGATCACAGCGGCCTTGAGGTTGTCGGGAACCAGTAGGCGGGGCACACCCGCGAAGAAATTGAAGGCCTGCACATGGCAGTGCATCCAGTCCTCGATCCGCTGACTCCACACGGCGCAGGCGAAGGTGTAGCTGGAGTAGCCCAGCACGCCGACAAAGATTTGTGCCAGGCGAGGTTCCGATTGGCCGTCCAGGTATATCGGCATGGTCTTGCCGGAGAAGTCCAAGAACAGCTTGTCGCCAGGTTGATGCAGCTGACGCATTGCCAATGGTTGTTGCTGCACAAAGCTGCGATAGCTGGCCGTGAACTGCGAATAGGCGATGCCGTCTGGCTCGGTGGCCCGCCATTCACGCCATAGCAGTTCCAGGGTGACGCTGGGGTTGCGCATTTCCGCATGCACCCAGTTCCAATCGGGGCAGGCCTTCAGGCGAAAGCCGTTGAATGGCTTGATACCCAAACGCTCATAAAGCTGCTCGTCGCTCCATTCAGCAAGCTGATCCACATCGAGGACAATGCTTTCCAGGTGGCGGCACAAACGCTTGAGACTGTTGCGCGAAAGCCCAGTGCTATGAGCAATTTCGCGTGTCGATAGACGTGTGCCATAGTGCAGGCGCACGGCCTCGCGCAGCAGGCGCGGTTCAATCCTGACTCTCATCCATACTCCTTCGTGCCCCGTGGGCGGGGCGCTGAACGGCAGGCAGTACCTGCCCCTCGGCCTTGACAGCCGATAGAGGGACGCTGAGAATTCACAAGCGTTGAAGGTGCTTATGTCATCTAGAAAAAGGCTCGGAGTTGCTGCTCCGGGCCTTTTTTGCGTCCACAGTTTTTGTTGCCCGCATGACCTAATCGATAGCGTGATGTCCTGTAGTTTTCTGAGCTTTAGCGGTCGTGGCTGTCGGATACACCAGCCTGCGCGGCCAGCCAGCGCTCGACCTCCTGCTTGAGGAACAATCGGCGGCGGCCGACGCGGAACGACGGTGGCATCGGCAAGCCCATGCTCAGTCGGTTGCGCGCCGTATGCTCAGAAATCCTGAGAATCTGGCTCACCTCCATGAGTGTCATCGTCTCCACCGTCATCCCCTTGCCTGCACTGCAATATCCCGATAGCGCATGCTAGGCAGTTGGTGGATGCCCAACTACTAGCCAGACTGGACACTTGATTTTGCCGCTCTACCTAGACGATGAATTTTTCGACTCTTTCGTATACGAGGATGTGGCGGTTGCCCTCTGGGCAATCAGGCTGCACGCTGCTGACATGGCTGTTACGCCGGCAATCGCGCTGCGACTGATCAGGCAGTATCTACAGCCTCTGATTCCGCCTGAGCATTGCCATGTGCTTTATGGGCAACGCATAGCGACCTGGAATGGCATCTGGGGAATTTATGCGGATCTGGGATGCTGTGTTGGCAAGAGCAACAATCCACATCTGTTTGAAGTAATGAAGGCCGTAGAGCTTATTCATCACTTCACGACCTGGCCGCCAAGGGAGTACACGTTCCCGACTGTTATTGAGGTCACCTACTTTCTCAGCATGTGTACTCAACTGAAGATTCCCGTGCAGAGTCATCTGCGCTTGGAAAATGGCCAGCGAGTTGATCCGTTCAGCTTTTGCACGTTGTGTTGGCGGCAGCCATTACCAGGACGAAAGCTCTGTGCACACCACTCTCCCCATGTTCCGCTCCAGGATGAGGTCGGAACGCAAGCTGCGGCGGCACGCTACAAGTCAGGCGTTCGCCAAAGAGAGCGGTTCGATAAGGCGGTAAATCGCATCCTGACCAAAGAAGTGACGGAGTTCCATGAAGGGCTCTTCACTCCCGTGGTGCTGTTCCCCGAACAGGGCATTGCGGCCTGGCTGACTGAGCGTCGCCCGCTGTTGTGGCAATTGCTCGGTGAGCGGCAGCAGGAACTCAGCGATGGGAATGCCGTGAGCATGCTGCTTGATCTACTGCACAGCCCTGATGGCCTACCGCCCAAGGCCCACCAGACTTACCGACTGATTAATCAGCACCTGCATGAGCATCCGCTGCTGATTTGGCCAATGCTCATACGAGCCGAGGGCTGGCACCGATGCCGAGAAGACGTGCGGGGACAATGGGGAGGCAAACGCCCTGGTGCAGGGCGTCCTGTACAGCCGTCAGCTACTTCGCCATGTACCGATCAACAACCGGGCGTAGCTCGCGGTTGCGCTGACCATAATTCTCAATGACCTGCTGATAGACCTTCACGTCCGAGCCCGGCAGCGAATACTGCACGTCGAATATTTCCTGATCCAAGGCTTCCCACTCTGCGATCAGGGCCATATCTGGCTGCGCCTGCTGGCTCTCCGCATGAATCAGGTAGGTCAGGCTGGACGTCAGGAAGTCGAGAGTGTCCTCGGCGCTTTCCAGCAAATCCAGGCATTGGCGTTGCGTCATTCCCAGCGCTTCTGCACCCGGTAAAAGCATTGCGTATATCCTCTGAGTAAGTGCCGTGCATCACCATCACGGAGATGCACGGCCACCCTACAGCCTGCAACGTTATCGTGGAGCTTGGCAGTGACTGGCAGTCGCCTCACATCTGTGGCGGCCAGTTATGCGATTCGCCCTGGCAGTCCTTGCACCAGGCATACAGGGCGTCGTACATGATGAGGCCATGACGTAGCATTTCATGGTCGTCGCTGAAGTTCTTCGACAATCCCAGCGAGATGGCATACAGCCCCGCCGACTGAGGCGTGAGATTGAGCCTTGAGGTATCGGCACCACGCACTATCTGCGCCAGTTGCTGCAAGGCCGGCTCGTCCAGTTGGTACTTCTTCAAGAACGCATCGAAGCTGCACAATTCGCCTTCATGAGTGAGTTCGACACCGGGGATGTCATAAGGCGTAGCGCCTTCCTCTCGCGCCCGGCGCAGCACATCGCCACTCGGCACGTAGAGAAACTCCGGCGCTGTATCGATAAAACGGGCGATCAGCCAAGGGCAGGCGATCCGGTCGATCTTCGGGCGTTCGCGGGTGATCCACTTCATGCAGCACCTCCTGCCTATCGGGATAGGCTCCGGGTGGGCTGGCGAGCGCTGTGCCAGCCAGAAAAACCATCGATCAAGTAGCGCGCATCCAGACCCATGGCCTCCAGTGTGGCGGCGATGCCCTGGCTGATTTCATGCCCCTTGGCGCAATAGAGAATCACTGGCCTGTCCCGTGGAACCTGATCCTTCCAGGTGAATACTTCCTCGGGATCGCGCCAGTGTGCACCGGGGATTTCTGTGGCATCGGCAAGTCGCACGCTGGTGCGACGCACATCCAACAGAGTGAACATCCGATCTGCTGCCTGCCATTCCGCCAGTTCGCATATCGAGATTCGGCTCATTTCCCACCTCTCAGTTTTGCAGCAGGTGCACAGCCAGACCTACCAGCGCACAGGCCGCCAGCACCTGGATGACGCCGCGCTTGAAGCGGAACAAAGCGATGGCCGCTGCCAACGCGATCAGCGCCGATGGCCAATCGAAATGACCGTTGAAGCCTTGCGGCCAGAGCACGTGGTAACCGAAGAACAGTGCCAGGTTGAGGATCACCCCGACCACGGCGGCGGTGATGGCCGTCAGCGGTGCGGTGAACTTAAGTTCGTTGTGAGTCGACTCCACCAACGGGCCGCCTGCGAGAATGAAAAGGAAGGACGGTAAGAAGGTGAACCAAGTGACCAGGCTGGCCGCCACGGCTCCAGCCAGGAAGGCCTGATCGGCACCGAATACCTGTTGCACATACCCACCGACGAAACCGACAAAGGCCACCACCATGATCAGCGGCCCCGGCGTGGTCTCGCCCAAGGCCAAGCCATCGATCATCTGCGTCGGGCTCAGCCAGCCGTAGTGGCCGACTGCACCTTGGTAGACATAGGGCAGCACTGCATAGGCACCGCCAAAGGTCAGCAACGCGGCCTTGGTGAAGAACCAGCCCATCTGGGTCAACGTGCCTTCCCAACCGAACAGGGCGGTCAACAAGCCCATGGGCAAGGCCCACAGTGCCGCACCAATGACGGCCAGCACGAGCAGGCGCGGCCAGCGAAAGCGCGCATGTTCCGGTGTCGGGGTGTCGTCATCGATCAGCGCAGAGCCGAAGGATTGCTTGGCCGCACCGTGGCCGCCACCGACACTGAATTTCTGCGGGGCAAATCGCCCGCCGAAATAGCCGATCACGGCGGCACCCAACACGATCAGCGGGAACGGTAGGTTCAACGCGAAAATGGCGACGAAGGAGGCGGCGGCAATCGCCCACAACCAGTTGTTCTTCAATGCACGGGAGCCGATGCGGTGGGCGGCCTGCACCACGATGGCGGTCACTGCGGGTTTGATCCCGTAGAACAACCCAGCCACCACCGGCACTTCGCCGAAGGCGATATAGACCCACGACAGCGCGATCAGGATGAATAGCGAGGGCAGTACGAACACTACCCCGGCAATCACCCCGCCCCAGGTACGGTGCATCAGCCAGCCGATATAGGTGGCCAACTGCTGTGCCTCCGGGCCGGGCAACAGCATGCAGTAGTTCAGGGCATGCAGAAAACGCCGTTCGGAGATCCAGCGCCGGCGCTCTACCAGCTCCTGGTGCATGATCGAAATCTGCCCGGCCGGGCCACCGAAACTGATGAAGCCAAGCTTCAGCCAGAAAGCGAAGGCCTGCCAGAAGCTGACCGGCTGCGGTGCTTGCGTCAGTGTTTCCGCGTTCTGCGCGGCTGTTTGCGTCACGTCGAGGGTACTCCTTTGTCGAAACTGGCCAGCAATCCGTCAAAAATGGCGGAAGCGGCGGTCAGCAATTGATCGTCTTGAGTCAGGGTTTCGCGCAGTCCGGCTAGCACGCTCTCGATACCGGCGGCCTCGGGCGGCTGCACGCCGCCCACGTCGAGGTAATGCACAAGTAAACCCAGCCGTGCGATAGCGGGCTGCTCCAGGCCGAAGCTTGCCGCCAACACCTCGAAGGTGACGCGACTGCCGACATGACTGAAGGTCGCGCCGTCGAAGTCGAAACCCAGCGCATCGGCCGGACAATCCCCGGGACTGGCCAGCCACAGAATCCTGGCCTGTGGGTCGATAAAACGGCGGATTAGCCAGGCACTGGCCAAGCGATCCACCCATGGCCGCTGGCGGGTCGCCCAGGTGCGCTCCTGGTAGTCGGATGAATGCAGCCGCGCGATGACACCGGCCATGGCGTGCGGCTCATCCGGGGACAGGGCCCGGGCGCAGGCTAGCTCCAGCTCCTGCAAGGCTTTATCCGTTTGCTGTTGTGCCTCATCAGGGAAAAAGTCGATTTCGACCAGGCTGGCGAAAGCTTTGCGGAGCTTGCGTACCTGCTTGAGCGTGTCCTGCACGGTATCGGCAGTCAGCACATTCCGCACTTGTACGACTTCACCCAGCACGGCCGCATAGTCTTCGCCGCGATCAAACAGGTCGGTAAAGTTCGCTCCCTCAGGCTCTTCGACGCGCAGCACATGGGCTGCCCCACCAGCGTCCCGTACATCTGAGGCCAAACCATCCAGGGTGGCGCGACAGTCCTCGCGCTCAGGCATCAGATAGACACCATCACGCAGCACTGCCGCCCCGGAGGCTTTCAGCGAGCGCCAAGCCCGTTGCCGAGCAGTGGCATTCTCGGTGGGCAAGGAAAGGATGAGTGCTAGCAGCTTCATTTGGTAGAGATATATTCAGATATGAATGACTCTCTACATATTGATCCAGAGCAAAGGAGACCGCAAGCGCTTGCGGTGTACCTACCGGCTTTAGGGGCGGGTCAGAATCATCAGCGGAGTGGATCACAACCACTGGAATGGGTGGGGCGGAATCTCCAGCATGGACGGGTCACAATCGCTGGAACTGGGTGTCAGCATCACTGGAATACACACCAGCCCCATGCCGGGCGCCCCCATGAACGGGCGGCAATGGCACGACATTTGTTGCATCGTGGGCTCACGGTCGAGGCTGAACAGGTACTGGTGGTCAGCGGTGCCCAGCATGGATTGACGGTGGCGATGATGGCCATGCTCAAGCCGGGCGATGTGATTGCCGTGGATGCGTTGACCTATTCCGGTTTCAAGGTGCTGGCCGAAACGTTGCATCTGGAGATCGTCGCGATCCCGGTCACACCGACGGGCCCTGACCTTGCTGCTCTTGAACAACTGTGTCGACAGCGTCCTGTACGGGCGCTGTACTGCATGCCGACCCTGCACAACCCCTTGGGCTGGGTGTTGGGGATTGAGCAGCGCGAGCGATTGGTGTGCATTGCTCGCGAGCATCAGTTGATCCTGATCGAAGACGCCGCCTATGCCTTCCTCGCAGAAGATGCACCGCCACCGCTGGCGCAATTGGCGCCGGAGCGCACGGTGTATGTGGGCGGCTTGTCCAAGAGTGTCGCCACCGGCCTGCGGGTTGGCTTTGTGGTTGCGCCGGCCCAATGGGTGCCGGCGCTGGAGCGCACCATCATGGCCACCGTGTGGAACGCACCCGGGGTGATGACGGCCATCGCTGCGGGCTGGATCGACGATGGCACCGTGTTGCAACTGGAGGCGCAAAAACGCCAGGACGCCCAGGCTCGGCAGGCACTGGCGGCGCAGGTATTGGTGGGGATGGACTATGTTGCCCACCCCTTTTCGTACTTTTTGTGGTTGCCGCTGGAAGAAGATATTCGGGCGGACCAGGTCACCATGGCGCTGGCGCGGGAGAATATTTCAGTGTCCACGGCCGAGCCGTTTTCGGTTTCGGGCCATGTGCCTCATGCGATCAGGTTGGCGTTGGGCTCTGTGGAAAAAGATGCACTGCGCACGGCTTTACTGAAGGTACGGTGGGTGGTGGAGGGTTATTAAGGTTGTTGTAGTCGGAGTGCAGATAGTCTCTTGCCCCCGCAACTGCGATGTGAGGGGCAAGAGACGATTGCGCATTAACAGCGCTTATGTCTGGATCCAGGAGTGCTCGGTGCCAATTTTAACTTTGAGTTTGTGGAACAGAGCGTTGTAGTGATTTTTCATCAAAACTATTTGTAAATTCAGGTTGTTGGGGGGAGCGATTCCTTTGCTGGCATAGAGTTGGCGTAAGCCGGCTTCAATGTTGACTTTCGGTCCGATTGAGACGAAACCCCCGTCGACAAATTTCACTTCTTTAGTGAGCCCATCGAAACCCAGGTTGTACATGTCAGGCCTTTTCGATTTAAGAATGTCATTGAAAAGGGTGGGGCCGACCGTTTCAAAAATCTTGCTCTCATATTGATTGAATTCGGGGGTGTATTGGATACTGCCATCGGCCCCAGTGGCGACGGTGGGGCGATTGGTTAAGAAATAGGGTTTGTTGTCGGTAAACTGTTTTTGCATTCGGGCACTCATATCCATGAGTACTGGGTTTCCAGGTTGCGTTGCAAAGTTACTGGTATTGTAGAACAGCTTGTCGCCAGCAACTCTATGCCAGACAGGGTTGTTGAGGATAATGTCATTCGCGTTTGCTTTTAATACTATGTTGCCAATGTTGGCTCCAATTACATCGTCGGTATCGAGATAAATGCCTCCGTGCTTATACATGATTGGGTAGCGTGCAACATCCGATGCGGCAGCCAAATTCTTCCCTTGTCCCTGTCGAAAATAATCGTATATTTCGCTATTTTTTAATTGCTTGAACGCTTCATCTTCATTGAGGTTTATTACTGTCAGGCCGGGAGCTTTGCTTTCCAGGTTGTTCTTTATTTTTTGGAATATGATTGGATTGTCGGCATCTACGTGCAGGATGGATTTATACCCTGGTGCTTTTGTTGCATTTTGAGCCATGTTACTGATCAGGTGCGAGGGTATATCCTGGCCGGCCCAGAAATAGTGAAGCTCTTTGGGTAAAGGCTTGGCGTCTATCGGGACCTTGATAATTGTCTGGCTGCTGATATCAACAAACTCAAACTTGTGTGCGTCGGTTTTTTTGGCCTTTACAAAGTCATTGAGCGTTCCCCGCTGCCATTTACCTTTGCCCTCTCGCCAGAAATACATGGGGTTCTGCCCTTCAATATCAGTGGTTTTCCAGGTGCCGGCGGTACTGTCAAAGACGACATGATGTTCCGCCGCCTTGTAATTGAGCGAATAGGGAGATACGGAGTTTTCTGTTTTTTTAATACCGTCCATCGGTACCACATAAGTACTATCACCGAGTCTCCACGGGGTTGGAGGGGTATCCACACCTCCCAGTAAACGATTTGCTCTTGATGTGGGTTCCCATCCTGAGACACCTAGGTCCCTGACAGGTATATCAGCAGCCGTTCCTCCCGCATGACGAATGACTCGCTGCCCCTCTTTCAGGCGTGACTCATAAAGTAAGCCATCAATTTTCACATATTCCTTGTTACTTCGACCCACATAGACATTGCCTTGCAGCCCCTTTACCTTTAATTCGTCCGGCGCGATATGTTTTACTTCATAGCCCAATAAATCAGTACTGAGTGACTTTACCTCCCCGTTGGCTGCCACCCGGCTCGGTGTGAAATCGCGTAGCGGGGGGCCGAAGGCTCGTTTTTTCAGCACGTCGTATTGATGCCAATTGCCTTGGAACAATATGACGTTGCCTTCAAGCGTTTCTTGTCCAATCTTGAATGTGCCGCTTGCCGCCAAACCATGCTGCTGGCTGGCGATCTTTGCTACATCATCGCTGCCAATGGCTGGCAAGCTGTTGGGGTCGTTTGGCTTTGGGGGCGTAGCGGCAAAGTTGTTCAGTGGTTTACCGTACGCTTGCTGTGTGCGTGGATCAAAGGCGTACCACTTATGGGTCGCCTCATCGAATTTCGCCAGGGATCTGCTTTCTAGTGTGCTGTTGCTTAATTTGTAGGTGCCTTCGGTGATATCGGGTTTTTTTGCCAATTCAAGCAGATTGACGTTGCGGTAAGACCCACGTAAGTATTTGACCCCCTTATGAGCTGCACGTCCGAGGCTCACAACGCCACGGGCAAGGTCGTCAATACCCCCCAGAGGATTAAGCGCGCCCACCGTTGCCCTGCCAATGACTTTGCCCGCCCGGGCCAGTTTTGAAAGTGCCGACGCCCCGATTGTGAGGGCTTTTGCGCCCTTGGCCGCAACACCCAAGCCGACGGCAAAGCCGAAGATGTCAAAGGCTAAGTCGACAAGGCCGTCACCAACTTTGCCATCAATAAAGTTCTTTATGGCTGATCTGAACGGGATCAGGCCTAGCGCAACTTCTTCAATGATTTTATACGTCGGCACCTCCGTCTCAAAGGTCGTTGCGCCCTTGGCGAATTTTTTTACGGCCGGCAGATCCATGTCCGCGATCATCGCATCAACAATATATTGGGTTCTGAGACTGCTGAAACTATTGGGTGCGTTTTGCGCAGTATTGTTTTCCTCCGTTATCCCAGGCGAATATTTACCACTAGGCTCTACCACATCGAATCTTTTACCTCTTGATATGTGCGTAAGGCCGGTGCTCGGAGCGTACTCCTTATAGGACTGGTCTGGCTGCTTGGTCACCGTACCTTTCAAACGATCGATTGCATACGTCATGATATTGCCGTTGCGCTCGGTTTTGACCAGCAGAACGCCCGGAGCCACTCGTTTGAGATCATCGTTCCTGAGATAGCGTATTTCTTTGCGGATGCTTAATTTACCGAACTCCAGGTTCTTTCGGTCTTCCAGTGGCAGTTTAGAAATGAGCAGTTTGAGCTGTGCGGCTGTGGTTTTTTTTACAGTGTTGGCGTAGTCCGAAAATGTCTTGCTGAATGCATCCAGCGGGGGTGGTAGTTGTTTAAGGGTTACTAAAACATCGTTGATGTTGATCGCATCCGATGAGGAAACCCATGCTGCAGGTTTTCCATCAGGATCAATACTGATTGCCCCAGAGGTCAGCGATTTTATAAAGGAACGACCATGCTCTCCCCAGTTGTCGGCCGAGTCCGGTACACCCAGGAGCCCGCGACCATCGATAAACATATCCAATATCGAGTAAGGTCCCGGAAAATATCTGCTTGAGGGCTGCGAGGTTATGCATTTTTTTTCGAACAGTTCGGGGTCCATGCCGGGCAAGGCTTTCTTCAACTGTTCCAATGCAATAGCTTTGGTCGTGGGCATTGTAGGTTGTTGCGTTTCGGAGGCCTCTTTCAGCTCGCGAATTTGCGCATTGAACGCCTCTCGCACGGTCGCCAAAGTGGCTTTATCTACGGCGTAACTCATACCGTTGGCCACCCCCCAGTCTTTGATCGCCTCGTTCTGGGCCGCATATTCAACCTGGCGTTCTGCATCAGTGATCGGTGCCGTACTGGCTGCGAGCATGATTTGCGCGTAGCTCATCGTCGCGCTCGCCCCAGGCGCTTTTGCTTCAAGGCGAGCGGTCGCCGTGACAAAACTGACCCAGCTGTGGGTGCCTACGGTCACTTGATTTGGAATGTTCTTGACCAGAAATTCTGGCGCTCGGCGGGCCAGCAAAAGATGAGCCAGCACTGCGGCTTTCTCGGGGGACGCCGCTCTGCCTTTGGCGACCAGGTGACCAGCCAATTCCTTGAGGATGGTTGCGCAAGGCTTCCCTGTATTTTCAGGGGTGACCAATGGGTAGCCTTCGATTTGGCCGGATGATTGACGATTGACCCCGCCGTCGGCAGTACCGTTGCTTTCGATGCTCAGAGCTGCCAACAGCCAGTCGCTGGTACTGCCTTTAACGGTACGTGCCTCGAATGTGGACTGTATGGCGCTACCCAGTGCCTTGCCCCTGGACGAACTGATCAAGGCCTCAATCAATGCGCGCGGATTACTCCATTCTTCTGCTGAGACTGGCCTATTGTTCAGCAAGTAGTCCAACACATTGTCAAAGGGGGCCAACGCTATATCGCCGAACATCCCGGCGCGTATATCCGTTCTCAATTGCTCTACGCTGTTCTGGTCAAGTGGTACGGGCCAGGCCAGTGCGCCGCCCAGATTGCCGTTGATGGGGGCCTTGGGTGTAAGAGTAGAGAGGGCTGTTGCCAGGTTCACCAGTTGCTCGTGATTGGCGGGGATGTCCCAGCCATGATCTTCCAGAAATTGCAGGAGACTGACCTTGTTCGAGGGGGCAGTGCGGCTTGGCGGATAGGTGCTGTCGAAGGACAGCTCGATCGTTCTATTTTTCAGTTCATCATTTATTTGCCCGATATATTCGATGCCACCCTCCATCGACGCCGCCAAGTGGCGAAGCTCGGCGACGGCCTGGTATCGATCGTGAGTGTCGCCCAAATGCGCTTTCTGGTTTTGGAGTGCGTCTTCACTACGCGATTGAATCAGCCTTGAAAAGGTACCCGGATCGAGTTTTGTAAAACCCTGGTCGCGCACAATTTCCGCCGCACGCTGGCGCATTGAGGGGCCTGTGAGGTTCAACTGTTCTTTATAAAACCGCCCGACCAACCAATACGGAACTGGTTGGTCGAGATCGGTTGCCGGCGGGGTGAACGTAGTGTCGGGGTGCTCTGCAGAAATGACCCGCGCGGCCTGGAGAATAGGCCTGCTGAGGGCCGCCCATTGCCAGTCGTCTTGCCCGACGGTGTGCAGCTTCTGTTCGGGGTCAAGGTGGCGCTGGCGCTTGAAAGAGATTTGGCCTGACTGCGGGTTGAGCTTGATTGAGCTGGTGTTGATGCCTTTTTCTTCAATCCACTGACGGGCTTCTGGTGAGTGGAAAGCGTCTTTCAACTGTGCCCACCACTGGCCGAATGTGGCGTCGGGAGCAATAGTGTTGATCGTGACATTTTTTTCGCCATTGGCGGCCAGGAGCAGTGCCGAGTGATACTCCATGGCTAACTCGCGATCGCCTTGGGTGCGAGCGTTTTCGGTTGATTCTGATGGGGCAGGGGTCTCACGTTTGGGACGGGAAGAAGGCTGTGGCGAGAGCGTGTCTGGTATGGAGAGTGGGCGAGGTTGCGCGTTAATGTGTTTGGAAACACTGTTCATAAGGTCTGCCGTCTGAAGAATCGAGAAGAGGTCTTGGGGGTCAACAACTGCCGTGGCATGAGCCATGAGTAGTTGTTTGTCCCCAGATGATTCCCTCGTTCTGTCAATAGGCTTTTGCCTTATGTTGCAAGCGATGCCTATCGACAGCTCCAGGTCGGTGAATCAGAAATTTCAGCGGGTGGTGAGCATCACATTGCGCGGGTCGCCGTAGTAGGCGGTGTTATAGAACCCAATGTTGGTGTAGTCCTTGCCTTTCCAGTGGGCGTTGGAGGCCGAGCCGCCGACTACCCGCTCATGCTCGGGAACCTCGGTCTCAGAACCGGCCCTTTCAACTTCTTTACAGGAAGAGCCGCAGAAAGACGGTTCCACGTCGTCAATAAGCGGGGGTTTATAGGGTTCGTTTTTTATATCGGTCAAATTTACTGGGTTTTTTTGACTGAACAGTTGTGGATGAGCGCGATATGGCCTTGGGAACTTGGTCTGGGTCAGGCCTGAAGGTGTTTAAAGGTAACCAGTTACAGATTGTTGTGTATTTCTGTAGCGGGTTTGTGTGCGTTGGCCGAGTCCACAGTAACGCCTTTTGACAGGATCAGCTCTGTGCGCAACGAATCGGTCAGCCTTTTCCACGCTGTGTTTAAAGTCAGGATATCAATAAACATTAAGCACTTGCATGGCTGAGGATGCTTACCCTGTCGCAGATCCTTTGGGTAGTGAGTGAATGGTCATGATCAATCGGTCATTCCAACCAGGATTCGGTCAGTGGCATATGCCCTGCACCTCTCCTGGGTAACACATGCGCTCACTTCACCATAGGCTTGATCATGACCAAACCCTTCCCGAATCAGAGCGGTATCTACGACGTCATCGTTGTGGGCGGTGGCGTGGTGGGATGCGCGATGGTCCGGCGCTTTACCCTGGAGGGCGCGCGGGTGCTGTTGCTGGAAAAAAGCCCGGATATCCTGTCTGGGGCGAGCAAAGGCAACAGCGCGATCTTGCACACCGGCTTCGATGCGCCAACGGGCAGCCTGGAGCTGCAATGTATGAAGGACGGGTACCAGGAGTACCTGCAGATCCACCAGAAGATGTCGCTGCCGCTGCTCAAGACCGGTGCGATGGTGGTGGCCTGGAACGAGGATGACCTGGGCAAGCTGCAAGGCATTGTCGAGCAGGCGCACGCCAACGGGATTGCCGATGTCGGCCTGATCGGCCGCGAGCGGGTGCGTGCCCTGGAGCCGAACCTGGCGCACAACGCGCTGGGGGCGGTCGAGGTGCCCGGCGAGTTTCTTATCGATCCGTGGTCGGCGCCCCTGGGTTACCTGCTCCAGGCGATGATGCATGGGGCGCAGGTGCGGTTCAACACCGAGGTCAACGGCGGTTATTTTGATGGCGAACTCTGGGCCCTGGAGACCACCAACGGGTTTGTGCGGGGGCGCACGATCATCAATTGCGCCGGGTTGTTCGGCGATGTGCTGGAGCAACAATTGCTGGGTGCATCGAGCTTCTCCATCCGCCCGCGCAAAGGCCAGTTCGTGGTGTTCGACAAGGCGGCCGCACGTTATCTGGGCAATATCATCCTGCCGGTGCCCAATGAGCGCACCAAGGGCATCGTCCTCACTCGCACGGTCTACGGCAACCTGTTGGTGGGGCCTACCGCTGAAGAACAGGACGACCGCCTGCACGCAGGCCTCGACAGCGACGTGCTGCGCCAGTTGGTGGACGCCGCAGTCGAGCGTATTCCGGCACTCGAAGGCATGCCGGTCACCGCTACTTATGCCGCGCTGCGGCCGGCCACGGAAAAGAAAGAATATCGGGTACAGCGGGTCGAAGGTAAGAACTGGATCAGCGTAGGAGGCATCCGCTCCACCGGCCTGACGGCAGCGCTGGGCATCGCCCGGCATGTGTTCAGCCTGTATCAGGGCGAGCACACGCAGGTACCCGCACCCATCCTGCAATGGCCGACGCTGCCCAATCTCGCCGAACATCTTCCGCGCGATTACCAGCGCCCGGGCTACGGCGAAATCGTGTGCCATTGTGAAATGGTAACGCTACGGGAAATCGAGAATGCCTTGGCCAGCGCGCTGCCACCCGGTGACCTGGGCGGGTTGAAGCGCCGTACGCGGGCTTGCATGGGGCGCTGCCAGGGTTTTTATTGTGGGGCGCGGGTAGCCGAGCTGAGCGCTGGCCACCTGGCCATTCCCCTTGCAACAGGTGTTTGTCATGAAGCCCATTGAAGTCGAAAACATTGATGTCGCGATTATCGGTGGCGGGCCGTCGGGGCTGTCGGCGGCGATGACCCTGCGCAAGCTGGGCGTCGACAAGGTCGTGGTGCTCGAACGTGAGCCTGAGGCTGGCGGCATCCCGCGCCATTGTGGGCACCCACCCTTTGGCTTGCGCGAATATGGCCGGATTTACACCGGGCCTGCGTATGCGCGCAAAAATGTCGCGCAGGCGTTGAAGGCGGGGGTGCAGATCCGCGTCAAACACTCGGTGACGCAGATGGGCCAGGGCGGGCGCCTGGAGGTGGTGAGCCCTGACGGCGCCCAGGTGATCCAGGCACGCCGGGTGCTGATCGCCACCGGTGCGCGGGAAACGCCGCGCTCGGCACGCCTGCTGGGCGGCGATCGCCCGCTGGGGGTGATCAATACCGGCGCGTTCCAGTCCTATCTGTACCTGGAACACCTCAAGCCCTTTGAGCGCCCGCTGATTGTCGGTACCGAACTGGTCAGCCTGTCGGCTGTCATGAGTTGCCGACGCGCGGGGATCAAGCCGGTGGCGATGATCGAAGCCAATCTGCGGGCCACGGCGCGCTGGCCGCTGTCGCTGTTCCCACGGCTGTGCGGGGTGCCGATGCATTTCGGCGCGCAGCTGTTGGAAATCCACGGCACCGGGCGGGTGGAGGGCGCGACGGTGCGCCTGGCCGACGGGCAGACCAGGACCTTCGACTGTGACGGCGTGCTGCTCACCGGTCAGTTCACCCCCGAATCCAGCCTGGTGCGCCTGAGCGATCTGCGGCTCGACCCAAAAAGCGGCGGCCCGCATATCGATCAATACGGGCGCTGTAGCGACCCCGCCTACTTTGCCGCAGGTAATCTGTTGCGCCCGGTCGAGACGGCAGGTTGGTCGTTTCGCGAAGGCCATAAGATCGCTACGATGATCGCCCGCGATCTGCAGGGGCAGTTGCCGGCTGCCACGCCGAGTATCGAGATTGCCTGCAAGGGCGATTTGAAACTGTGCGTGCCGCAGCGCTTGAGCAACTCTTCTGTGGTGGGCATGCAGCACCTGCAACTGCGTGTCAGCCGTGCGGTGAAAGGGCGCCTGGTGGTGCGGGCCGATGGCAAGGAAATCTGGTCGCGCGCCGGCAGTTCGCTGCCCGAGCGCAGGCTGCTGATCCCCATCGCCAGCCTGAACCTGCCCCAGGGCGTACAGCAACTCGAAGTCGACTTTGTCGGCCAATAACAAGACCTGCCGAGGAGTCTTCACTATGCGCATTGCCGCGCTCGATCAAGGCACTACCAGCACCCGTGTGTTGGTGGTGAGCCAAAACGGGTCTGCTGATATCCAGCTCTCGTTACGCCACCAGCAGCATCATCCCCACCCCGGTTGGGTGGAGCACGACCCGCTGGAGTTGCTCAATAACCTGCAGCGCTGCCTGGAGGCCACCGGCCGGGTAGATGCCATCGGCCTGGCCAACCAGGGCGAGAGTTGCCTGGCGTGGGACGCCAAGACCGGTGAGCCGTTATCACCGGTCATTGTCTGGCAGGACAATCGCACCTCGGCCGAGATCGCCCAACTGCGTGGTGATGGCGGCGAGGCCCTGACCCTGGAGCGTGCAGGGTTGCCCCTGGATCCATACTTTTCGGCGAGCAAGCTGGCCTGGATCATCCGCAATCTGCCGGCCGCGCAGAGCGCCTTGCGGGCCGGAAGGCTGCGCCTGGGCACCACCGATGCGTATTTCCTCGACCGCCTGACCGGGGTCTTTGCCACTGACGTCACCACCGCTTCGCGCACCTCGCTGATGAACCTGGCGACCGGGCAGTGGGACAGCCAGCTCTGCGAGCTGTTTGGCGTGCCAATGGAAACGTTGCCGCAGATCCGCGACACCGTCGGGCACTTTGGTGAGATCGGCGCTACGCCGATTACCGCCTCGATTGTCGACCAGCAAGCCTCGCTGTATGGCCATGGCTGCCGCAATGAGGGCGACGCCAAAATCACCTTCGGTACCGGGGCGTTTGCCCTGACATTGACCGGCGAGCAGATCATCCGCGCGCCGGATAAGGGCCTGTTGGCGACCATTGCCTGGCAGATCGACGGCAAGCCCACCTATGCCATGGACGGTGGCGTCTACGATGCCAGCGCGGCGGTGGAGTGGGCCGGGCGGCTCGGCTTGTTCAGCGATTTTTCGGAGCTGGCAGCGTTCGACGAGCCACCGGCGATTGGTCGACAGTTGGCCTTTGTGCCGGCGTTGTCCGGGTTGGCCTGCCCGCATTGGGATCGCAGTGCGGCGGCCCTGTGGGTGGGCATGAATGGCAGCACCACGCGCCAGGATATGTGCCAGGCGGTGCTCGAAGGCGTGGCGTTGCGCAGTGTCGAAGTGATCACGGCGATGGACGAATTTCTCAGCGTGACCGATCACCTGTCCATCGATGGTGGCTTGGCGCGCAGCCCGTATTTCGCGCAGTTCCTCGCCGATGCCTTGCAGCGTTGCATTGTCACCCAGCGTTTTGATGAGCTGACTGCATTTGGCTGCGCGGCGCTGGCAGCCAAAGGTCTCGGCGTGGCACTCAAGCCACCGCGTAACACCAGTACCACCTTTCACCCCAAAGTCAGTGCCGAGCAAGCCCGGCAGTGGCGTGCCTCGTTCAGTGATGCGGTCACCCGCTGCCGCGATTGGCGCTGACCGTCACCACTCAGGCCGGGTCAGGGCAGGGGCCTCCAGTACTTCAACCTGGGCCTGTGCCAGGGCCTTGGCCAGCTCGCCCAGGGGTTTGCGGTCGATGATCAAGCGATCGATGCGCTCCAGGGGAAATACCTGGAACAGCGCGTGTTTGCCCATCTTCGAGGAGTCGGCAATGACCGTGAGGTAGCGCGTGCGGGCGATCATGGCGCGGGTGATTTCGGCCTCGTCGATGGAGAAGTCGAAGGCGCCGTCGGTGTTCAGGGCGCCAATCGTGACCACGGCATGTTCGGCGTTGAAGCGTGCAATCTGCTCCATGGCCAGGGCGCCGATATTCTGTTCCGACTCGGGGCGGTATTCGCCGCCGATCATGAATACGCGATTACCACTGGCGCCAATGGCGGAGGCGATCAACAAGGAGTTGGTGATGACAGTGATGCGGTTGAGCTTTGCCAGTTCACGGGCAAAGAACAGGGTGGTGGTACCGGTATCGATCAACAGGCTGTCGCCCGGCGCATAGAGCCCGGCGGCGAACCGCGCCACCGCACGTTTCTCCTGGGAGAATTCATTCATCCGGGTCTGGAACGCGTTCTCATGTTCACCGCTGGGTGGCAGCGAGGCACCGCCATGGAACTTGGTGACCTGGCCTTCTTCGGCCAGGGCCGTGAGGTCACGGCGAATGGTTTCCTGCGAAGTGCTGAGGGTGCGCGCCAACTCGTCGACCGAAATGCGTTCACGCTGGCGTAGCAGCTCAAGGATATGTTGGCGTCTTTCATTGGGGCGCATGGGAATCATCCTCTTGATGCTACGTGAATGCGCCACAGGTGCGCAGTGCTGTTACCGAGGCACTCAAATGATGCCGCAGCCGCGCGCGTTGGGGCGCTGGGGCACCAGCACCGGTGGCGTGAACTTGGTATTGGCGTTTGCCGTTCACGGCCGTAGAGTCCGCTGCCTTGAAAGGTATGGCTAGAGATTACGCAATAGAATTGACCGATTCCAGTGTGTTTAACCCGCAAAACCACAAAAAACACACGATTGGCATGGGAAGTGGTTAGTAATAGGGTGTGAAAGCGCCGTAAATGAGGCGGTAAAACACTCATGGGTGCCAACGTTTGGCCAATGGAGCGACCGGACTGGGACGTACTCCTACAACAACAATTGATTCAGTACAGATGGAGCGAAAGCAATGGCGGAATTCGGGAACTACGTTATTTATCTGATCATGATCGGCGCGGTGGTCGGCGCGTTTGCCTCCGTGATCAAGCCGGACAGTGGCCTGGGCAAGGAGTTTGTCAACGGCATCCACTCCATCGGCCCGGTATTCCTGGCGCAGGCGGGCATCATGGTGGCGATTCCATACCTGTCTAAATTCATCGAGGTCGCACTGGGGCCGTACTTTGGTGCGATGGGTTCTGACGTCTCCATTGCGGCACTGTCGATCATCGCCGTGGACATGGGCGGCTACCAACTCGCCGACGCCCTGGCGGCGAACCGCGACATGTGGATCACCGCGATGATCGTCGGCTACACCTCCGGCGCGACCATCGTCTACCTGATCCCGGTCGGGCTGATGATGCTCGAACGCAAGGACCACAAATACCTGGCGCTGGGGGCCATGGCCGGGTTGATCAGCATCCCGTTTGCCGTGCTTGCGTCGCTGATGATGATCACCGCCTTCAACCTGCCGGTGCGTGACATCGTGTCCACCACCTCGCCGGCCCTGCATTACCTGAGCCTGGGTTTTGTCGACTGCGTGCGCTTGCTCGCGCCACTGTTTGTGTTCTGCTTCCTGTTGGCTGCCGGCTTGCGCTATCGGGCCTCGTGGATGGTGGCCGGGTTCCTGGTGTTCGGCAAACTGATGGACGCCTTTATCAAGATCGTCCTGGCGCTGGCCATCGTCGAGCACTTCACGGGCTTCTTCATGAAAAACTTCGGCGTGTGGGGCTTCGACCCGATGTTCGCCGACGAGAAGGAGTTGTTCCGGGCCATCGAGATTGCTGGCTACATCGGCATCATGCTCGCCGGCACGTTCCCGATCTGCTACCTGTTCAACCGCTACTGCAAGAAGCCCATGGAAGTGCTCGGCAGGCACATCGGGTTGTCGGCCAATGGCGCGGCGGCGTTTGTAATGGTGTTTGCCAATATCATCGCGGTCTACCACCTGTTCAAGAAAATGAATGCCCGGGACAAGGTCTTGTGTGTGGCCCTGGGCGTCTGCGCGCAGGCCACCATCGGTGATCACCTGGCCTTTACCGCGAACTTCCAGCCGACGCTGATCATGCCGATCCTGCTCGCCAAGCTGTTTGGCGGCCTGCTCGCCGTAGCAATCGCGATCAAGATCTCCGTGCCTGCCGCCCAGCGCTACGAAGCACAGGAGCGTGAGCGCGACGAGGCCCAAGCATCCGGCGTGCCCGCCGCCCAGGCGGTCTGACGCTAACTCTTTAACCCCCGCAAGGGCGCAAGCCCTTGCATTGCCCTGAGGTAACAATGAGAAAGATCTTTCTGGCCTGCCCCTACAGCCATGCTGATGCGTCGGTCACCCATGAGCGCTTTATCCAGTGCAACAAAGTGGCGGCCACAATCATCGAGTCGGGCCATGGGGTTTTCAGTCAGGTGTCGATGTCGCACCCGATCAACCAGGCGTTTGAAGGCAAGGACAGTGCAACCATCGGCAAGCTGTGGGCGCCGGTGGACGCGCTGTTCATGGAGATGATGGAGGAACTGATCATCCTCGACCTGCCGGGTTGGGACCTGAGCTCGGGGATCAAGCGTGAAATCGAGTTCTTCAAGAATCGCGGGCAGAAGGTCAGCCTGTGGTCGGAAGTTTCTAACGAGTTCATCTGACAACGCGCCGCCCTTGTGGGAGCGGGCTTGCTCGCGAAAGCGGTGTATCAGTCGATAAATGTATTGGCTGATCGACCGCTTTCGCGAGCAAGCCCGCTCCCACATTGGTTTGTGTGTGCTCTTCAAGTCACGCCCGCCCCGTTGTATGGTTTTGCCAAACCCTGCCAACGAGGATCCCATCATGTACAAGGACTATCCCGCCGCCTACCAAGTCAGCAAAGGCGCTGCCTTGCAGGTCGACAAGGCGTTTTACGATCGTGTGCGCGAGTCCGGGGCAGGGCGCACCCTGGTCGAGCAGTTCGAAGTGCCGATCCGTACCGGTCGCGCCTGGAAAGTGCCGGCTGGGCATGTGTTTCGCGTGACCACACCGATCGGCCCCCAGGTCGGTGATTTCAATGTGTGGAATGCCAATGATCCACGCGAACGCATGTGGGCGGCCCGCACCCGCCAGTTGCAAGGCGCACACGTCAGTACCTATGACCGCCTGTGGTCGAACCTGCCGTTCCTGCGTCCGATGGTCACCATCACCGATGACAGCCTGGCCGGCTACGGTATCGATGAACATGGCGGGCGCCTGCATGATCTGCTGGGCACGCGCTGTGATCCTTATGTGAACAAGATGCTGACCGGCGAGGACTTCCATCACCATTGCCACTCCAACCTGACCCGCGCCGTATTGCCCCATGGCCTGACCGAGTTTGACGTGCATGATGTATTGAATATCTTCCAGTGCACCGGCCTGAATCACGACGATATGTACTTCATGAAGGCGTGCCCGGCCAAGCAAGGTGACTACCTGGAGTTCTTTGCCGAGATCGACTTGCTGTGTGCGTTGTCCACCTGCCCGGGCGGCGACCTGTCGCTGCCGATGTGGGGCCCGGATGCCCAGGACCCGCTGACGGTATGCCGCCCGCTGGGGGTGGAAATCTACCGGCTGGACGATGCGTTGCTGGAGGGTTGGAAATCACCTGCGCGCGCGGCGTACAACGGCAACCATGGCTTGCTGATTCCCAAGGCCGAGTGGGAAAAGTAATGATGCAGTAGTGCTTTATGTGGGAGCGGGATGTGTGTATTACACCTGGGCTTCTTCTCTGATCCACTCGATAAACGCCCGTACTTGCGGGCGTTTCATCGATTCCGGGCGGGTTACCGCGTAATAGGCAAACCGTGCCGGCCAGGGTTTGTCGAGGGCGATTACCAGTTTGCCGGCGTCGAGGTCTTCCTGGGCATGATGGTCTTGCACCAGGGCAATGCCCTGGCCGGTTGCCGCCGCGCGCAGCAACAAAAAATCCTCATCGAAACTCGGCCCACGCTGGGCGCTGCTGTCGGCCTCGATGCCATGGGCCTGGAGCCACAGCCCCCAATCGGCGCGGTCGGCATCTTGCAGCAGTGGGTAGTGCAGGCAGTCTTGTGGGCTGAGGATCGGTGGTCCTGCGGCCAGCAAGGCCGGGCTGGCCACTGGCAGCAAGACCGGGGCCATCAGCAAGGTCGACTCCAGGCCAGGATAGTGGCCCAGGCCATGGCGCAAGGCGATGTCGATGCGCTCGCGCTGGAAATCCACGAGCTTGGCTGACGCCTCCACACGCACTTCTATGTCCGGGTGGCGTGCATTGAAACGGCCAAGCCGGGGCACCAGCCAGGTCGAGGCGAAGGAGGGCACGGTGCTGAGGGTCAGGGTGTTGTCGGCGCTGCTGGCTGCAAGCGTGGCGACGGCTTTTTCGATCTGGTCGAAACCACGCATCAGGCCTGGGTGCAGGCGCGCGCCGGCCTCGGTGAGGTACACCCCCTGGCGGCTGCGCACGAACAATGACACCCCGAGCCGGTCTTCCAGCAGGCGCAACTGTTGGCTGATCGCGCCGGGTGTCACCCCCAGGCGTTCGGCCGCGGCCTTCAGGCTGCCAAGGCGGGCAATTTCGGTAAAGGCGCGCAGCGCCAGCAGGGGGAGCACGGCACCCATCGGTGATTATCCTTGGTTTAGAAAATCTAATGCTATTGGCGAAAACGTATCGTTTCCAGGCCAGGTTTTATCTCACTACCATCAGGTTCAAGCAATTACGCGAAAGTTAGCGTTGCTCAAGTGATCCGTCAACGCTCTGTAAGGAACCTGTATGAACTCCACCGTGACCAGTGGCGCCAGCGCCGCCGCCTTTGCCAGCCACCCTGGCTACCGTCGCATGTTTGCACCGGATCAATTGACCCTGGGGCTGTTCCTGCCGCTGCGCTTTTACGAGGGCGATATGGCGGTCCTCGCCGGCCAGGCGCAATGGGTCAGTGAAATCGACCGCCTGGGGTTTGCTGCAATCTGGGTGCGTGACGTACCGTTGTTCGACCCCTCGTTTGGCGACGCGGGCCAGGTGTTTGATCCCTTTGCCTACCTGGGCTACCTGGCGGCGCAGACCCGGCAGATTGCTCTGGTCACCGGCAGCGCGGTGTTCCCGCTGCGTCATCCGATTGACCTGGCCAAGGCTGCCGCGACCCTGGATCGATTGTCCGGCGGGCGGCTGGTGATGGGCATTGCCTCGGGCGACCGTGCGGTGGAGTTCCCGGCCTATGGCCTGGAACATGGCGAACGCGCCGAGCGCTTTGCGCAGTCGGTGGATTACTTCCGGCAATTGTTGGCAAGCACTGCACCGAATATTCACTCACCGCTTGGGCGGTTGCGTGATGCGTACCTGCTACCCCAACCAGTGACGGGACGTATTCCCTTGATCGTCACCGGCTCGTCCCGCCAGTCGATGCAGTGGCTGGGGGAGCATGCCGATGGCTGGCTGACCTATCCGGACAGCACCCACAACGTGATGGGGCCGCGGCGCCTGGCGGAAAAAATCCGCGCCTGGCGCGATGGCATACCGGGCGGTGGGTTCCGCCCGCACATGACCAATGAATGGATCGACCTGGCTGACGACCCGGACTTCCCGCGTACGCCCATGCAGGGTGGCTACGTACTCAAGACCGGGCGCAAGGGCCTGATCGACTTGCTCGGTGAGTGGCGCGACGCGGGCGTCAACCATGCCGCATTGGGGATCCAGATGGCCCAACGCCCGGTGGCCGAGATCATCCAGGAGTTGGCCCAGGAGGTGTTGCCGCTGTTCCCGGCACTGCCAGGCCCGGAGCCTCATTTGCAGCAGTGGTAACCGCGAGCACTGTACAAGCGTCAGGTCCAACTACTAAAATGAGAAGTATTATCATTACCGCTCATTGGACTTGACATGTACGACGACAGTCTCGTCTCGCCCGTCGAACAGCTTTACACCAACCATCATCGCTGGCTGCGCAGCTGGCTGCATCGGCGGCTGGGGCATAGCGCCGACGCCGAAGACCTGGCGCACGATACGTTTATCCGCGTGTTGCGCACCCAGCAGGACGTGCGTGAGTTACGCCAGCCCATGGCGTTTCTGGCCACGATCGCCAATGGCTTGCTGATCAATCGCTGGCGTCGCCAGGCCATTGAACGGGCCTACCTTGAGGCGCTCGCCGCGCATCCCGAAGCAGAGGAACCCTCGCCCGAAACGCGCTACTTGATGATCGAAACCCTGCTGCAGCTCGACGTGCTGTTGGTGGGGTTGTCGATGCAAGTGCGCAAGATTTTCTTCTTGTCCCAGCTCGATGGCCTGACATACCCGCAGATCGCCACGCAGTTGAGCTTGAGTGTGGCCCAGGTGCAGCGAGCGATGGGCAAGGCCTTCAGCGTGTGCTACGCGAGCCGTTTTGAATGAATGGCACGGTGGTTGCGCCGAAAGTCCGCGAGACGGCCATTGATTGGATCGTCAGGGTTCAGTCCGGAACGATGAGCCCGGCCGATCACCAGGCGTTGCAGCAGTGGCGCCTGGCGCGTGCCGAGCACGAATACGCCTGGCAACGCGTCGCCAGCTTGCCGCTGATGCTCCAGCCCGGGGCCAACCTGCTGGCTGATGTCACCGCGCGGCGGGCGTTGGAATCTGCCGGGGTTGATCCGGCGCGGCGCCGGCAAGTACTCAAGTGTTTGTTGGGGGTGGGCCTGCTTGGCGGTTTGTCCTGGCAGGGCGCCGATTCGACGTGGGTGCGCGCAGCCTTTGCCACTTACCGCACGGCGACCGGCGAGCGCCGCCGGTGGACGCTGGCCGATGGCAGTTCACTGTGGTTGAACACCGCCAGTGCCGTCAGCCTGGAACTCAGCGCACACCTGCGCAGCGTGCAGTTGATCGAGGGCGAGGTGGCGCTGGATGCGCGAGTCGAGTCGCGCCCACTGCAACTGCTCACGCCGGGTGCGGTGGTGCGCAGTCAGGACGCCAATCTGCTGGTGCGTCACGATCAGCAGGGCACGCGGATTACTGTATTGCGTGGCCTGGCCGCCGTGAGTTCGCCGCGCAGCCTGTCACCAGTGTCGGTAGCGGCGGGGTGGCAGACCGAGGTGGACCGCCACGGCGTGGGCACGCCACGGCAAACCGATGGGTTTCTGGCCCAGGCCTGGTTGCGCGGCATTCTGCCCGCCGAGCGCATGCGCCTGGATGTGCTGCTGGCCGAGCTTTCCCGTTATCGTCCGGGCGTCTTGCGATGCAGCGAGCAGGTCGCGGCGTTGCGCGTGACCGGTAGTTTTCAACTGGACGATACCGATGCTGCGTTGGCGTTGGTGGCCCATGCGTTGCCGGTGCGCATCGAACGACGCACCCGCTATTGGGTGACAGTGGTGCCCGCCTGAAACTTTTTTTGTGTGCTCGCCGCAGCTTTTCAAAACTCGCTTGGCCTCTAGGAATAACCCACCGAAACAGGTGGGCCTTCACCTCTAGGAGCCCGGCATGATTTCTCCCGCAAGTGTCTTGCGCACCCGCACATTGGGTTTGTTGTTACTCAGCCTGCAACCGCTGTACAGCACGGCGGTTTTCGCCCAGGCCGAGCGCCAGCCCTACAGTATTGACGCCGGTCCCCTGGACCAGGCGCTCTCGCGTTTCGGCGTGCAGGCGGGGATCAGTATGGCGGGCAACTCGACGCTGACGGCGGGCAAGCGCAGCAATGGCCTGCGCGGGGATTTCAGCACCGAAGCCGGTCTTGCGCGGTTGCTGGCGGGCACCGGCCTGAGTTTCCAGCGCCAGGCCGACGGCAGCTTCGAGTTGCATCCGGCAACCAGTGCCGTGGTGTTGCCGTCGCAGAAGGTCATCGGCGATGACGTCGATAAGAAAGCCGTCTATTCGGCACCCCGTTCGGCTGTGTATCTCTCCCCGGAAGAAGTCCAGCGCTTTGGCGTGATCTCCGTCGGTGACCTGCTCAAGGGCCTGCCAGGGGTGCAGGTCGGTGACAGCCGCAATGGCGGTGGCCTGGATGTGAACATTCGCGGGATCCAGGGGCAGAGCCGGGTCGCGGTCACGGTCGACGGCTCGCAACAGGCGTTGGATGTCTATCGTGGCTATGCGGGCACGCAGCAGCGTAGCTACATCGACCCCGACCTGATCAGCGATGTGTCCATCGACAAGGGGCCGAGCCTGGACTCCAGCGCCATCGGCGGCAAGGTGGCGATCCGCACCCTGGGTGTGGATGACATCCTGCGTGATGGCAAGACCGTGGGCCTGCGCTTGAAGGGCGATGTGTGGAACAACGGCGTGTCGCCGGCCTCGCGCAGCAGTCATTCGGCGACCCAGGAGTTGTACGCCGAGCCGCATCAGAGCCGTGGTGGCCTGTTTGGCTCCGACGCCGAGTCAGGCAGTGCGGCGTTTGCCTATACCCACGATCTGTTTGATGTAGTGGCGGCCTATGCCCATCGTAATCAGGGCAACTACTTTGCCGGTACCAAAGGCCAGGACCGTTACCGCACCTATAACAAATGGGGCCGTGAAGACTCGACGGTCGCCACCACTTATAACGCAGGTGAGGAGGTGCTGAATTCATCGGCCGAAACCGAATCGGTCCTGCTCAAGACCACACTGCGACCTGCGGACGACCATACATTCGACTTCGGCTACATCCGCTACGACGGACGCATGGGTGAGATCATGCCGTCGGACATCTTCCGTTTCGGCACGGGCGGGATTTATCAGTACCCTCGTGGGCGTACCGAGATCGACACCTATACCGCCCGTTACCACTACTTGCCGACAGGCAACATGTTGGTGGACCTGACGACCAGCCTGTGGATGACCGATGCCAAAACCAGCCAGTTGACCTCGGTGATGGCCCCGGCATCCCAGGCCTATCGTTCGGACCGTAACTGGACCCGCCAGGCCAACCGGCGCATTGGCGGTGAGCTGGCCAATACCTCGCGCTTCGTGACCGAACACGGCGATTTCAAGTTGGACCTGGGCGGTGGGTTCCAGGTCGAGGAACTGCGTCCGCAAAAAGGCGTGGTCACGACCCAGCACGATATCAACGCCAACCGTGGCCTGCGTGACGGTTCCCGGCAAGAGTTCAGCCTCAACGGCAAGCTGGAGTACAAGCCGGTCGATGAGCTGACACTGTGGGGCGGCGGGCGCTACCTCTACTACCGCACCCAGGACCATATGATGCATTCCACTGCGCAACGCGAGGAGCGTGAGGCGCGCTATGTGAACGTCATCAAGCCTGGACGCTACGATTTCATGATGTGGTTCCCCGACGAGAACGGGCAATACACCGATGCCACGGACCCGCGCTTGAACAATGGGATTGTCTTCAGTAACACCAACCATCCGTTCGAAGGCACACCGTACAACGACTATGGCGGGACGGGTACGCGAGTCTTCCCCGCGAGTGTCGGTGAGGTGGTCACCGGTTATACGTACGCGAAGAAGCAAAGTGACAGTGCCGGTGCATTTTCTCCGGCCTTTGGCGTCAATTTCGAAGTGGCGCCAGATACCTTCCTCTATGCCTCTTACACCCAGGGCCTGCGCATGCCCTCGTTGTTCGAAAGCAGCCTGGGCACTTTGCAGACCCTGCCAGGCAAGGGGCTCAAACCCGAGCGCTCCAGTAACTGGGAAATCGGCGCGAGCACAATGCAAAAAGGTTTGCTGGCCGACAACGACTCGGCGGCGATCAAGCTGGCGTACTTCAATAACAGCATCAAGAACTACATCACCCGCTATTACGACCCAACCCCTGGCCAGAATGGCCTGATGAACTTCAGCAATACCGACAGCTTCAAGACCAGCGGCCTGGAGCTGCAATCGAACTACGATGCCGGGCGGGTGTTTGCCGACCTGTCCGCGACCTACTATCTGAAGACCGAAACCTGTGACTCGGCTTTCGCCGCACGCCTGCGGGCCAGCAGTACCCGCTGGAATGACCTGAGCGCCACGCCCAATTGCACACCGGGCAGTTTCATGGGCTCATACACCAATACCCAGAACCCGCCACGGGCCTCCGGCAACCTGACCACGGGGTTGCGCTTCTTTGACCAGACATTGACCGTTGGCGGGCGCTTGACCTATACCTCCGGCCCGACCGTGACGGCTGACAAGAACTGGCAAACCGGCGCCACCACGCCGCAGTTGGTCTACCGCGAAGTGGCGCTGTTTGATCTGTTCCTCAACTACAAATGGCAGGATCACACCCACGTTAACCTGTCGCTGCAGAACCTGACGGACCGCTATTACCTGGACCCGCTGGCCCAGAGCTTCATGCCGGCGCCGGGCCGCACGTTGCGTATGGGGCTGGTGACCAAGTTCTAGCGGCTGGTGATATTCCCCTGTGGGAGCGTGCTTGCCCGCGATAGCGGTGGTTCAGCCACTACATCCGGTGGCTGGCAAGCCGTCATCGCAGGCAAGCCAGCTCCCACATTTGATTTGTGGCGTACCAAACACTCTGCCTCGCTGAGACCTCCTGTGGGAGCGGGCTTGCCCGCGATGACGGTGAGTCAGTCACCGAATTTATTGGCTGAATAACCACTATCACAAGCAAGCCAGCGCCTACAGGGACTGTTCGTAGGCCGCAGTCATGACTTGCCAGGTATGGGGATTGGCCGGGATCAGGTGTTCGATTCGCAATGAAGTGACGGTGATGTCCTGGGGCATGCCGAAAGTGGTGAAGGTGGACAGGAAGTCCAGCTCGCCCTGGCGCGATTTAATGCGCGTCAGCACCAGCGGCGGCAGGTCATTGGCCGGTGCTCTCGAACCCTGGGGCACTGGCAGGCTTTCCAACAGTGTGGCCAGGGTCGGATTGCCCAGGGCTTCACGGGCGGCGCGTTGCCAGGCCAGGTTGCGGATTTCCTCGGCATTGAGCAAATAGTCGCCCAAGCCCCCCGGTTGCAGCAGTGTCGTCAGCAGGTTCAGACCCTGCGCGGCGTCCGGCGCCAACCCCACCAGATCAAACAGGACCTGGGTGCTGGCGTTGGCGGCAAGCACTTCCCAGTGACTACCCAGCACGATGGCCGGTGCCGGGTTGTTGGCCTTCAGTACATGGCTGATCGCGTCCCGAATGGCATCCATCGACGGCGCGGCGAGCGGCGTGGCTTCGTAGCGTGGGGCATAGCCGGCGGCGAGGAACAGGCTGTTGCAGTGCTCCAGCGGCACATCGAGAGCGCTGAGCAGGTTATGCAGCGTGCCAGGGCTGGCCTTGGCGCGGCCGGTTTCGATACAGCTCAAGTGGCGCTGGGAAATACCACTGATCAGCGCCAGTTGCAGTTGGCTCAGCTTGGCCTGGCGGCGCAACAGCCGCAGCTGTGTGCCGGCGTCGGTATCGGGAGTGGCGCGGGGGAAAGGTGGGCGGCTCATGGGTTGACTCTGGCAGGGCGGATCGAGGGGCGTCCATGACCTCGCAGGTCATTGAGATGGCGGCGACGTTATCACTAATCTGCGGCTTGCCCAATCCTGCACGGTGGACCCCATGCACAGACCCTATATCGCCCTTGCCAGCCTGTTGGCGTTTTCGCTGTACACCCTGGGCACCTTGCTCTGGGCCGAGCAGTCGCTGCTGGCGTTCGGCATTGAACTGTTATCCAGGCCAGACACCGCCCAGGTGGTGATTGACCTGTACCTGATGGCAGCTCTGGCGTGTGTGTGGATGTACCGCGACGCACGCGCCAAGGGCAAGTCCCTGGCCAGTGTCATGCCTTACTGGTTGCTGACAATGGTGTTCGTCTCGGTCGGGCCGCTGCTGTATATCGTGGTCAACGGCTTTGCCAGGGGGCGGAGATGATCGGCGTTGCGTTGCTGCCTATTCGATAGGGTATTTGCCGAACGCCGGGTGTTGCTCGGCCAGCCGGGCGTGGCGCTGCAGGTTGGGAAAAGCCTCGGCCTTGACCACCGAGGGCACGGCGTATCGGGAAAAGGACCAAGCCACCGCGACGCTGAGTGACGCTTGGTTCAATGACTCGCCTTGAGGGTTGGCCAGCAGTTGTTCCAGGCCTGAGTAGGCCGCCAGCAACTGCCCGGTTACCCGGTCGAGCCAGGGCTCATGCAGTTTCTCGGCAGGCCGCAGGTTGTGCTCGTAGTAAATCTGCACGCTCTTGTCGCAGGCGGCCAATGCCAGGCCGATCACTTGCAGGTTCCGTGCACGGGCCGCAGCGGTTTGGGGCAAGAGCTTTTTCTCGGCCGGCGCCAAGGCTTCGAAGTAATCCAGGATCAGGCTGGAGTCCATCAACACCGTCCCGTCGTCTAGCACCAGTGTCGGAGCCTTGACCACCGGGTTGATCCGGGAAAACTCCTTGAATGTGCTGAAGACCGACAGCGATTGCTGCTCGAAATCGACGCCGTACAGCTCCAGGGCAATCGCTACGCGGCGCACATAAGGTGAGTCCAGCATGCCAACCAGTTTCATGAAGCCTCCATTCTCGATGGTGTGATTGTTAATTACGGATTACTTTATAGCGGTGATACTCCTTTAAATATTCATATTTTTTACCTTAAAAGGTTAGCCAGGCTTACATGAGTGCCTTTCCTCCCTTGACCTCCCTGCGCAGTTTCGAGGCCACCGCCAGGCTGGGTAGCGTCACTCTCGCGGCCAAAGAGCTGCATGTCACACACTCGGCCATCAGCCAGCAGATCAAGGTGCTGGAAGCGATCGTCGGCCTCACGCTGTTCGTGCGTGAAGGGCGTGGCTTGCGCATCAGCGAAGATGGTCGGCTGTATGCGTTGCAGATCCGCCAGGCCCTGGGGGATATCGCCGACGCCACGCGCCTGATCCAGGCCCAGCCCAAGCGCGATGAGCTGGTGGTGGCGGTACTGCCTTCATTCGCGCGTTCGTGGTTGCTGCCACGGCTGCCGGATTTCCAGCGCCGCTACCCGCATATCAGCATTCGCCTGCAAGCCACCCTGGCGATCACCAACTTGCACCAGGAATCGGTGGACGTGGGCATCCGCATGGGCAAGGGCGATTGGGAAGGGGTGGAGCGCAAGCTGTTGTTCCACGACGAAATGGTGGTCGTTGCCGCCCCGCATTTCAATGGCGGGATATTGCCGCGAACTCCGCAGCAAATCGTGCACAGCCCGATCATCTACAGCAATGAATCCTGGCAGCCCTGGTGCCAGGCCGCAGGCATTGAGATGAGCACCGAACGCAAAGGCCTGTGCACCAATGACTCCAACCTGGTGCTGGAAGCGGTCCGGCTGGGGCAGGGCATCGCCCTGGAGCGGCGTAGCCTGGTGCATGAGGCCATCGTGCGCGGGGAGCTGGTGCAGTTGTGCGACATCAGCGCGCCGTATGCCTACCCGTATTGGTTGGTTTGGCCACCTCGGGAAAGCTCGGAAAATAAACAGCGGGTGTTTTCCGAGTGGTTGTATGGGGAAGTGCAGTGCTACATGACGCAATTGGCCAGCATCCGCGACGTTCGGTAGGCCACGCTGCCTGGATCGGGAGTATGGTGGATCGGGCAACCCGTGGATTATCTCTGGAAAAGGAGAGGTGACTATGAGCGTTCCCCTGTTGAACAAGATGCATCTCAATGGCTATGACATTGTCCGGGTCAACAGCGGCCCGTGGCGCGTGTGCACCAAGGATGATCGGTTGGCTTCCTTTGGTTCCCGTGAGCAGGCACTGGCCTATGCCGCGACGTTACCGGGCTACAAGGTCCGCCCGCGACCCTGACCCTGTATGCGCCGGTCAGCCAGCCTCTACAAAGAGGGTAATGTAGGGGGCTGGCTGCTCTCAGGCTTGATCCTGATACCCCTTAATCTGAAGAATTCTCACGGTCGTTACAGCGCGGGACCGGGTTTGTTGAGGCGCAGGCCGGCCGACAAAAATACCCTGGCCAACGGGTGTTGGCGTTATAGGCAGCAGCGACTATTGTTGCTGGTCTGGAGCACAGCCCACAGGAGGGCAATACCATGAACACCAGCGATCTACTGGGACAACTGCTACAGGCGGCGATCAAGCCACAAGGCGGTTCAGCGGCACCTCAAGGCGGAGCCGGAGGGCTCGGTGGATTGGGCGGTTTGCTCGGTGGTCTGCTGCGGGGCGGTGGCGCCGGCGCGGGTGGTGCAACGTCGGGCGGCGGCGGCCTGGGTGATTTGCTCGGTGGCCTCGGCGGGATGCTGGGCGGTACCGCATCCGGCGGCGCGACCCCAGCGCGCTCAGGCGGCACCAATTATGCGGCGCTGGCCTCATTGGGAATGATGGCGTTCCAGGCGTATCAAGCCTGGCAACAGCAACAGGCTTCGGCACCGCAACAGGCGTTGCAGACGGTGGATCAACTGTCCGGCCCGGCGGTCGAGGAGCATAGCCATGCGCTGCTGCGGGCGTTGATTGCGGCGGCCAAGGCGGATGGGCGGATTGACGCGCAGGAAGAAGAGAGGATCTCGGCTGAGATTGGCCGTCATACCGATGACCCCGACTTGCAGCAATGGCTGGACGCTGAAGTCGCCAAACCCTTGAATGCGGCAGACTTTGCCGATTGCGCCGCAGACCCGGCGATGGCTGCCGAGGTCTACCTGGCCAGTGTCCTGCTGGTGGATGACCAGCAGGATGCCGAGCGCAACTATCTGGATGAGCTGGCGGGGGTCCTGAACATTGATCCCGAGTTGCAAGTGCATCTGGAGCAACAAGCCAAAGCGGCCTGACGCCAGGCGCAGATCCCCTGTGGGAGCGGGCTTGCTCGCGATAGCGGTGTTTCAGTCACTGCATATGGTGGCTGGCACGCCGCTATCGCAGGCAAGCCAGCTCCCACATTTGATTTGTGGCGTACCCAAAATTCTGCTTCGCCGAGACCCCCTGTGGGAGCGGGCTTGCCCGCGATAGCGGTGGTTCAGTCACTGCATATGGTGGCTGGCAGGCCGCCATCGCAGGCAAGCCAGCTCCCACAGGGGATTTGGGGCGCGACATGGGTCACTTCCCACCTTGGCTAAAACGGATCGTCAAAACCGTAAAGTAGCCCCCGTGGTCAGCCACTGATCGCGGTCGCCGTTCAGGTTGCGGCCGATCACCAGGTCCACATCCACCTGCTTGCCCAAGTGCACGCGCGGCCCGGCTTGCCAGGCCTGGTCGCCACGTTGCTGGCCGTAACGTTCAGCCACCAGCGTCAGTGAATCCGCCACGCTGTACTCCAGTCCCGTACCCCAGGTCAGGCGGTGATTCTGCTCGCCGTCATCATAAGCGTGGGCCCAGCCGGTATTGAGGTTCAGGCGCAGGGCTGGCAACGGTTGCCAGGTCAGTGGCACCGTCAGGTCGGCACCGTCGAAAGCATGGCGGCGATTGAGTGCAATATGCGCTGCGCCGGCCACGGCAATTTCCACGCCCGCGTCATCCCAGGACCACAGCGATGCCTTGATCTGCGGGCTGACCTGCGTCTGGTCCGGGTCATCCTCAATGGCTGCGCCCCATTGCACTGTCGGCAAGCCACGGGCGGTACAGGCTGCGGATAAACTGCTGTGGTGGGTGGACGAGTCATGACGGTTGCGGGTGTACCAGGCGTCAAGGTTGCATTCGCCCGGCGCATTGATCGCCGCATCATCGACCACATACGAACCTCCTGCGGCAAAGGCCTTGGACAGCAGGCCCAGGACCAGGATGCCGCCCAGGGTCGCGCCGACAAAGATCAAGTTGCGGCGCAATGCCCGCCGCCGCGATGCAGGCAGCAATGCAAAGGCCGTCAGGGATTGGTGTTGTTGGCGGCGACGGTATTTGGCAAAGCCGTCCGGGCGCCGCGAGGTGTGTTTGTGCATGGCTACATGCTCCAAAGAATAGATGTCAGTTGTCGACGGTCAGCACTTGGATGCCGCAGGCCTTGGCCTGGCTGACCAGTTCAGAGGTGTCATCGCCACCGGGTAGCGCGATGACCACGTCGGGGCGGCTGTCGCTCAGCATGAATTGGTTGCGATGGCGTTCAGCCTGTTTGCCATGGCGCTGCCAGTTGGGTGGGTAGCGCACAACGTCTATGCTCGTTTCTCGCGCCCAATCCTCTATATCGCTGCCCAGGAACTGGCTGCCACCGTGGATCAATACCTGCACCGGGTGCAGGCGATGCCAGGCATCCAGGACCTGGCGGGACCTTTTGCTATCGGCGTAATGACGACCCGCACAGATCAACACGCGCATGCTGGAATTTCCTTGTGTTGCCCAGGCGCGGGCCATCGAGTGAGAGCCCGCGCCTGGTCGGTCAGTACCACTGCTTGAAGCGGCGGATGTAGAGGGTTTTCATCAGTTGCGCGACGCAGCAGTAGGCAAGCAGGGTGCCGACCAGCCAAGGGAAGTAGGCCCAAGGCAACGGTTGCAGGCCCACCAGCGTGCCCAGGGGCGAGAAGGGCACATAGATCCCCAGCGCGATGACGATGCCGGTCATCATCAGCACCGGCCAGGCGGCAGTGCTCTGGAAGAACGGGATCTTGCGGGTACGCAGCATGTGTACCACCAGGGTCTGCGAGAGCAGCCCTTCGACGAACCAGCCGGACTGGAACAGGGTCTGCATCTCTACGCTGTTGGCCGAAAACACGTACCACATCAGGGCAAAGGTGGTGATGTCGAAGATCGACGAAGTCGGCCCGATCCAGATCATGAAGCGCCCGATGTTCTGCGCGTCCCACTTGCGCGGCTTGGCCAGGTATTCCTTGTCCATCTTGTCCCATGGCAGGGCCAGTTGGGAGATGTCATACATCAGGTTTTGCAGCAGCAGGTGGATCGCCAGCATCGGCATGAAAGGAATGAACGCACTGGCCACCAGCACCGAGAACACGTTGCCGAAGTTGGAGCTGGCCGTCATGTTCAGGTACTTCATGATATTGCCGAAGGTCTCACGGCCTTTGAGCACACCTTCTTCGAGGACCATCAGACTCTTTTCCAGGAGGATGATGTCTGCCGATTCCTTGGCAATGTCAGTGGCGCTGTCTACCGAAATACCCACGTCGGCATCGCGCAGGGCGGGTGCATCATTGATGCCGTCGCCGAGGAAACCCACGGTGTGACCATTGGACTGCAAGGCCTTGAGCACCCGGGACTTCTGCAGCGGGGTCAGTTTGGCGAACACCGTGCGTTGTTCGACCTGGTGCTTGAGGGTGGCATCGTCCATCGCTTCGATATCCACGCCCAGCAGTGGCTCACCGGGCTCCAGGCCGACCTGGCGGCAGATGGTGCGGGTGACCACGGCGTTATCGCCGGTCAGCACTTTGATCGCGACACCGATCTCTTGCAGGGCGGCAATCGCCGGGCCGGCGGTTTCCTTCGGTGGATCGAGGAAGGTCAGGAAGCCGTGGATCACCAGGTTGCGTTCATCGGTGGGAGTGTATTGCTGACGCGCCAAGGCCTTGGGAATGTTGCGGGTGGCCACCACCAGCACGCGGAAACCGTCTTCATTGAACTCGTTGGCAGTGTTGAGCAACGCCTGGCGGCGCTGCTCATCCAGGGCCACGGCGCTATCGCCTTCCATCACATGGGTGGCGATTTCGAGCATTTCTTCCACGGCGCCCTTGCACACCAACAGGTGATCGCCGTGGTTGTCCTTGACCACAATCGACAGGCGTCGGCGTACAAAGTCGAAGGGCAATTCATCGACCTTGCTGTAGGCAAACGGTACCTGGAACTTGGGGTTGTGCTGGGAGAACGCCAGCACCGCCTGATCCATCAGGTTCTTCATGCCGCTTTGGTGATGGCTGTTGAGCCAGGCCAGGGACAGCACCTGGTCATCCCGCTGGCCGAAGGCGTTGACGTGGTGCTCCAGGATGATTTTGTCCTGGGTCAGGGTGCCGGTCTTGTCGGTGCACAGCACGTCCATCGAGCCGAAGTTCTGGATCGCATTGAGGCGCTTGACCACCACTTTGCGCTTGGCCATGGCGTTCGCGCCCTTTGCCAGGTTGGCGCTGACGATCATCGGCAGCATTTCCGGGGTCAGGCCCACGGCCACCGCCAGGGCAAACAGGAAGGCATCGCCCCAATCGCCCTTGGAGAAGCCATTGAGGAAGAACACGATGGGCACCATCACCAGCATGAAGCGAATCAACAACCAACTGACGCTGTTCACCCCGCGGTCGAAGGCGGTTTGCACCCGGGAGCCGACGATGGCCTTGGCCAGCGAGCCGAAATAAGTGCGCGGCCCGGTCGCCACCACCACCGCCAGGGCGCGGCCGCTGACCACGTTGGTGCCCATGAAGCAGATGTTGGGCAGGTCCAGCAGGTTGCTCTGGTCTGCCGCCTGAACCGTGGCGGATTTTTGCGTGACATCGCCCAGGGTGTCGTACTTTTCTACCGGCAAGGCTTCACCGGTCAGCACCGCCTGGCTGATAAACAGGTCGCGGGACTCGATCAGGCGGATATCGGCCGGGATCATGTCGCCGGCCGACAACTGCACGATATCGCCGGCCACCAGTTCGCGCATCGGCACTTCGCGCAGGGTCGGCTTGGCGCCGACCTGCTCGCGGCGTAGCACCGTTGCGGTGGTGCGCACCATGGCCTTGAGTGCTTCGGCGGATTTGGCCGAGCGGTGTTCCTGCCAGAAGCGCAGCAGGCTGCTCAGGGCGACCATGGTCATGATGATGATGACTTTGGTCAGGTCCACTTCCTCACCGGCGCGCAGCGGCAACCAGTAGTCAGTGACAAAACTGATCGCCGCCAGGGTCAGCAAGACGTAGATGAAGGGATTGTTCAGGGCCTGGAGGAACTGCACGAAGGCATGTGGCGGCTTATCGTGGGCCACCTCGTTATAGCCTTCGCGTTGCAGGCGGGCGCTGGCATCCAGTTCGCTCAGGCCGTCCTTGGTCGCCCGGACGTTGGCCAGGGTCGCCGCCAGGCCGTTTTGCGCTTCGCGGGCAGCACGCATCGACAGTTTGGTGTCGGCAGCGGTGCTGTTTTTGTTTGGCAGTTGCGTGGTTTTTACGGCGCTCATTGTGAGTACTCCTGTCGACCTACTTGTGGCTGACCTGACAGACAGGCGCGCGCAAGTAGGCCGAGTCGCAATTTATGCGATCGAATTGAATAACTTTAAATAGGCGAGTTAATTAACGGGCGCGCAGAAAACTACGGCTGGCTTAGTTCGCAAGGAACGCCAGTTAATTAATTAACCAATAATCAGGAAGTTGCTGTTTTCAGTCAGCTTATGCCGCGCGAGCGTTGAGCATCAGGCGCGCTTGGGCAAGCAGGCTGAAAACGCTCCGTCTCTGCGGATCTTGAGGGTCGGCGTGGTCCCAGTGCTGGACCAGATGGCCGGTGGTGGGGCACAGGCGCCAGTGAGCCTGGAGGTGCACCGGGTTGATACGCGGGGAGGGGGAGGCAAAGGCCGTGCGTGCGGGGGTAACACCCAGGGAGCCACGGCACAGCTTGGCACGCAGGACCGAGGCCAGCGTGCGTACATCAGGTAGAACAAGGGTCTGGAAATTCATAACACACCTCGGGACCGGACTGGCGCCGGCTCAAGGCAGTTACGTTGGAGCATCAAGCTCTAGCGCAGCTTACCCGGCCTTGAAGGCGAGTCCCGTCATTACTCTGGGTTTGGCGTCCGGCCCCCGCATTCGCGGGTGAAGGACAGCGACTAGATACTGTGTCCATTGGCTTCTTTTGTGAGGTTGAAAAAAGGCCCGAGTTGCAGGCACGGGCAATCTACTCAGGCAGGCACTGGATGTCAATATATAATGAGCCTGTTTGTTGTATGTTCAGAGTTTATTCAGGTTGGCAGTGTTGGATATATAAGTTCATAGACTGTATGCCGCCAGTAACGCGAGATAAATCAACACTAAGCCACAGGCACCATGACTGATGCGTTGCCAAGTTGCCGAGGCGTTCTTGCGCAAGATATTGACCAACGCCGCAATCAAAAAGCACGACAGGATTGAAGCCAGCATGAAGCCGGCGAAGAACATCAATGTCTGGCCGTGACTCGGGGTGGCGCCAACGATGCCTGACAGGGCACTGCCCAGGGCGCCCCAGTAGACGATGTTCTTCGGGTTGGCCAATGAAATGGTAGCCCCCACCACCAGCGCATTGCGCCCGCTGCTGGCCGGGACGCTGTCGGGTTGTGGCAGGCGCCAGGCATCCAGCAGGCTGCGCAGGCCGAGCCAGGCCAGGTACAACGCGCAAAGGGCCGTCAGGGGCACGCGCACCGCTTCGTGCTGGATCAGCAGGGCCATGCCGGTCAGGCCGATCACCGCCCAGGTCGCGTCACCCACCAGCGAGCCTACCTGCACCAGCAACGCAGGGGTGAACCCATGCAGCAGGCCACGGCGTAGCGTCTCTGCCAGCACGGCACCAGGAGACAGGCAAAACACAAAGCCGAACACCAGCGCGGAAAAAAAGATCGTCAACATCACACCCCCAAAATTAACCGGTAATTCATGTAGGAGCCGGCAAGCCGGCTCCTACAGGTCAGTCTGATGCGGGCTCAGTGGCGGCGGTTGCTGCAAAGCATACGCGTTCAGCGGCGTTCAAATCGACCGTTGATTGACCCGTTCAGAGAGCTCCTGTGCATTCTCCTTGCGCTCGGAATAGCGCTGCACCAGGTCCGGACGCTCACGCACCAGCAGGGTGAACTTGATCAGTTCCTCCATGACATCCACGACCCGATCATAAAGAGCGGAAGGCTTCATCCGGTCTTGTTCATCGAACTCCATGAAAGCCTTGGGCACGGATGACTGGTTGGGGATGGTCAGCATCCGCATCCAACGCCCCAGTACGCGCAGCTGGTTGACGGTGTTGAATGACTGCGACCCGCCGCAGACTTGCATCACCGCCAGTGTCTTACCCTGGGTTGGGCGGATGGCGCCCAGTGCCAGGGGGACCCAGTCGATTTGCGCCTTGAACACTGCCGACATGGAACCGTGACGTTCCGGCGAGCACCACACCTGGCCTTCGGACCACTGCATAAGGGCCAATAGCTCCTGGACTTTTGGATGGTCATCCGGGGCGTCGTCGGGCATTGGCAGGCCCGACGGGTTGAAGATCCGCGTGTCGGCACCCAGATGCTGAAGCACGCGTGCGGCTTCTTCCACCAGCAATCGGCTGAAAGAGCGCGCGCGATTGGAACCATACAGCAGGAGAATCCGTGGTCGTTGTTCGGCATCCAAGTGCAGTGGCGTGAACAGTGTGAGGTCGAGGTTGGGCAGGGTGGTCATGACATTCTCCGTTTACAACAGGCCGATGCGATCAAGTTCAGCCTTGACCTGTGCCGCGTCGAGGCGGCTGAACGGGAGGGCGAACAGCGCCCGGCAGCGGGCTTCGATGATCTTTAGAGTGGCCTGGAAAGCGGCATCCATGTGCGCTTCATCGCCGCTTTTGTCCGATGGGTCTTCAAGCCCCCAGTGCGCCTTGATCGCCGGGCCGAAGTACACCGGGCAGGCTTCGGCGGCGGCTTTGTCGCACACGCTGATCACAATGTCTGGCGGGCTGCTTTCAAACGCGTCATTGCCTTTGCTGTACAAACCTTCGGTGCGGATGCCGGCAGTTTGTAATGTGCTCAAGGTGCGGGGTAGCACCTGGCCCTTGGGAACGCTGCCGGAACTGACGGCGTGGAACCCTTGTGGGGCCAGGTGGTTGAACAGGGCTTCGCTGAGGATGCTGCGGCAGCTGTTGGCGGTGCAGATGAACAGGACTTTCATGACAACTCTCCGTTAAAGGCTCAGGCGCAGGGCCAGCGCGGCCAGGGTGATCAATAGCACCGGCAGGGTCAGGACGATGCCGACCTTGAAGTAATAGCCCCAGGTGATACGAATGCCTTTACGCGCCAGAATGTGCAGCCAGAGCAGTGTCGCCAGGCTGCCGATAGGGGTGATTTTCGGGCCCAGGTCGCTGCCGATCACATTGGCGTAGATCATCGCGTCCTTGACCACGCCCACGGCATGGCTGGCTTCGATGGACAGTGCACCGATCAGCACGGTCGGCAGGTTGTTCATCACCGAAGACAGCAGCGCCGTCAGCAACCCGGTGCCCAGCGCCGCGCCCCACACGCCGTATTCGGCGAAGGTGTTGAGCCAGGTGGCCAGGTAAGTGGTCAGGCCGGCGTTGCGCAGGCCATACACCACCAGGTACATCCCCAAGGAGAAAATCACGATCTGCCAGGGAGCTTCCTTGAGCACCTTGCGCGTGGAAATCCGGTGGCCCTTGGCGGCGATGACCAGCAGTAGCAGGGCACAAGCGGCCGAGATAGCACTGATGGGAATGCCCAGCGGCTCCAGGGCAAAGCAGCCGATCAGCAAGATGCCCAGCACCCACCAGGCGGCGTGGAAGGTCGCGGGGTCATGAATCACACTGGAGGGGTCGGGCAGGTCGGCGGGGTCATAGCTTTGTGGGATATCACGTCGGAAGAACCACAGCAGCACCGCCAGGGTCGCGGCGACGCTGACCAGGTTGACCGGCACCATGATCGCCGCGTACTCGTTGAAGCCGATGTTGAAGTAGTCCGCCGAGACAATGTTCACCAGGTTGGACACCACCAGCGGCAGGCTGGCGGTGTCGGCGATAAAGCCTGCGCCCATCACGAACGCCAGGGTCGCCGCAGGGGAGAAGCGCAACGCCAAGAGCATCGACATGACAATTGGCGTCAGGATCAGGGCCGCCCCGTCATTGGCGAACAGGGCCGAGACCAGTGCCCCCAGCAACACCATATAGGCAAACAGGCGGCGGCCACGACCACGCCCCCAGCGCGCAACGTGCAACGCGGCCCAGGCGAAAAAACCAGCCTCGTCGAGGATCAGGCTGATGATGATCAATGCGACAAAGGTACCGGTGGCGTTCCAGATGATCTGCCACACCACCGGGATGTCTGCCAGGCTGATAACCCCGCAGGCCAGGGCGAGGATTGCACCGATGGAGGCGCTCCAGCCCACGCCCAGGCCTTTGGGTTGCCAGATGACCAGCACAATGGTGACTAGAAAAATCGCGGCAGCGATCAGCATGAGGCTCTTCTCCAGGAGTCAGCAGCAGGTGCTGGCTCGTTGTGGTCGGTCGCCCATTGCATCCAGGCGCTGCGCGTCGTTTTGCAGCCAGGGTTGATTGGCGTGCAAGGTGGTCTCCAGCACCGTACTCACCCATTGCGGCAATTGCGGGTTGAGACGGTAGTAGATCCACTGGCCCTGGCGGCGGTCTATCAGCAGCCCGCAATTGCGCAGTTGTGCCAAATGCCGTGAAATTTTCGGCTGGCTGTCATCCAGGGCATGGATCAGTTCGCAGACGCACAGTTCGCCTTCGCGCAGGATCAACAAGGCCAGCCTGGTGCGAGTCGCATCGGCCAGGCATTTGAATACATCGGGAGGAGAGAAAAGATCAGTCATGATTGTCGTGGCTCTATATATGCTTATTCGAATATACGGATATACATATGTATTAGGCAAGCCCAGATCCTGTTGATCTGGATCAACGCCTTGGGCATTGCTGCCAAGTGCTTGAAATTAAACTGAAACACAACTGTCCTAAAGTGCCCGCCATTGGTGATTAAGGAAGTAACGGTGTGACCCGTGCGACTCGCAACCTGCGCAAGACCCTCGACTCTGTCGCGGACAACAACGAAACCGCGGCCTTCGACTTGATGCGTGCCGTCGAAAAACTCAGCGATGAAGTGCTGCGTCAGCGCCTGCTCAACACCATCCACCGCCTTAACCAGGATGCCCACGAACTACGTGAAGCCCGGGATGCGGTAGAGCGGGTGTCGGTCAAACTCGCCTGATAGCGGCGCGTGACCGTCCGGCGACTGGGGGGTGACGATTGCGTCGGCTGCGTCGACACTGGGCAGGGTCACGGTTGTCCGTGAGACCCTCATGCTCAATCCACAGGAAGTCATCGAATGAGTGAAAAACCGGCAATTGTCCTGGTACACGGCTTTTGGGGCGGCGCAGCGCATTGGAGCCGAGTGATCGTCGAGCTGCAGAAAAAGGGCTATCGCGACGTGCATGCGGTGGAAATCCCCCTGACCTCACTGGCCGAAGACGCCGAACGTACGCGCAAGATGGTGGCTCAGATCAAGGGGCCGGTGCTGTTGGTCGGGCATTCCTATGGGGGGGCGGTCATCTCCCAGGCGGGCAACGAGCCCAACGTCCAGGGCCTGGTGTTCATTGCCGCCTTTGCTCCGGATGCGGGCGAAAGCCCGGGCGCAATCACCCAGGCGCATTTGCCCAAGGCTGCCGCCAACCTGGTCCCGGACAGCGATGGCTACCTGTGGGTCAAGCCCGAGTTGTTCCATGAAAGTTTCTGCCAGGACTTGTCGCAATCAGAGGGCGATGTGCTGGGCATCACGCAGAAGGCACCGCTGGCCAGTACCTTCGGCGATGAAGTCAGCAACCCGGCCTGGAAGAACAAACCGTCGTGGTATCAGGTGTCCACCCAGGACCACATGATTCACCCCGATAACCAGGTGCGCATGGCCGCGCGCATCAAGCCCCGGGAGACTCTCACCCTGGACGCCAGTCACGCCTCGCTGGCCTCCAGGCCAGTTGAAGTGGCGGCATTTATTGACAAGGCGGCGACGGCCCTGCAGCAGTAAAACCGGTGGGCAACATTCCTTCCCCGAGCAGGAGTGTTGCCCACTGCAAGATCGTTCAAGACAATCCTGGTGAGCGCTGCCATGCTTGTCGACTGTCTGTCGATGAGCCTGTTGTCCATGCCTACTGCCTTGCCGCATTACGCTTTCGCCCGTGGCGCGATTGCGATCATTCCTCTGTCGTTGGCCTGTGCCCCGTGGGGCCTGCTGGCCGGTTCCCTGGCGATTGACGCCCAGTTCACCCCGCTGGAAAGCCAGGGCCTGTCGGCCATTGTGTTTGCCGGTGCCGCGCAGTTGGTGGCGATTGGTATGGTCAAGAGTGGTGCCAGCCTGATCGCCATCTTGCTCACCACCTTGCTGCTGACCTCCCAGCACTTGCTGTATGGCATGCATATGCGCGCAACCCTGTCGCCCTTGCCGGCGCGGTGGCGCATGAGCCTGGGCTTTTTACTGACCGACGAGTTCTTCGCCCTGGTCAGCCAGTACGACCGCCAGACCTTCAACCGCTGGTATGCATTGGGTGTGGGCCTGACGTTCTACGTGGCCTGGAACCTGTTTACCCTGGCCGGTATCGTGCTCGGCAAAAGCATCCCCAACCTGGATCAACTGGGCCTGGAGTTCTCCATCGCCGCGACCTTTATCGCCTTGATCACCCCGGTAGTGCGCGATGTGCCGACGGTGGTGTGCGTGGCGGTGGCCTTGCTGTTCTCGGTGCTGCTCAGCTACTGGCACTGGGAGTCGGCGGTGGTGGTGTCGGGGTTGCTGGGGATGAGTGCAGGGTATGCCTGCAAACGCTTGGGAGTGGGGCAGCGATGATTTTTGTGATGATTATCGGTATGGGCCTGGCGGTGTTTTTCAATCGTTACCTGTTTTTGGAACCGCGTTTGCCAGTGCGCCTGAATCGCGGCGCGCGGGAGTTTCTCGGGTTCGCGGTGCCGGGTATGTTGACGGCGATTTGTGGGCCGATCATCTTCCTGGCCGAGCACAAGCTCAACCTGAGCCCCACCAATCCCTACCTGCTGGCCGGTATCTGTGCGGTGGCCCTGATGTTCTGGACCCGCAGCGTATTGATCACGGTGTTGTTGAGCATGGCGCTGTTCTATCTGTTTCGCTGGTTGTTGTAGGCAGTGGTACAGTCGCGTTTTTTTCAAGGAAGTGATGGCATGCGGAAGGTGGTGATAGGTGCGTTGGTCCTGGCGGCGTTGGCCGGTTGCGCAGGTTCGAAGATGAAAGACGCACGCTCTGGCGCGCCCTATAAAACCCTGGCTTCCGACAAGGCCGCGTTGGTTGTCGCCCAGTGCATTCAGTTCGGCTGGCAGGACGAGGCGGTGTTCGGCGTCGATGCCGGCGGCTTCATGGAGCCGGCGCAAGGCGGTGGCCATACGGTCTACACCACGGGCGGTAACTACTTTGTCGATGTACAGAGTGCTGGCGCCAGCACCACGGTCCGTTACTACGCCGCCGAGGACAATTGGGCCACCAAGCGTCGCCTGGCAGCCTTGGCGACCTGCCTGTAAGTTGTTTCCTTAGATTTCTTCAGAAATACCCGGCGGACACATCGCCGGCTTTGCCTTAAAATGCCTGCGCTTGCCCGACATAATGGCTCTTTACCAGTACATGGACGTCGAGGCCTTAATGTCGGGCAAGCACCTTTTCAGCGTGGCATATACCCCAAGTGCCAGCGCCTGGGAATCTTCAGCGACGCCAGGCCCAGCAGCGCCGACAGCAGGCCGCTGACCAGCAGTGCCTTGATCCCCATCTGATGCTCCAGCAAGGCGCCGATTACCGCGCCGACAAACATCCCGGCCCAGGGAATCAACTGGACACGCCAGCCATTGCGGCGCTCCCCCAGCATCCAGCGCCCCAGCCCGCGACCGAAACGCGACAACGCGCCGGTCACATAAGTCAGCCCCACGGGCAGGCCATTGACCTGTTCCACGGCCGCGTTGAGCATGCCCATGGCAATGATTGCGGCGAGCACGGCCGGCAACTGCTCGGCCATCGGCCACGCCGCCGCCCCACACAACAGGGTGGCAATACACAGCAACAGCGGCAACGCGTGGCGCTTGCTGAGACGGCTGATGATCACGCCCAGCGCGTTCCCCAGAATAAACGTCGCCACCAGCAGCGTCAGGCGACCGGTCAGCCCCAAGTCGCCTTCACTGATTGCCACTGCCAGCCGGGTGGTGTTGCCGCTCATGAACGAGACAAAGTCGCCACTGGCCATAAAGCCGATGGCGTCGGTCATACCGGCCAGCACCGAAAGGCTGGCCACCAGTGCCAGCCCGATGCGGCCGCGCCATTTGTGCTGGTGTTGCAGGGCGGTATTGACCATGGGTTTAGGGGAGGAGGGCAGCACGGCGAGAGGTTCCTCAATGAGATTATCCGGCCACTACCGTAGGACGCTTTCCTGCGGACTGCAATGACCTGGCATATCCTTCAACTCACCTCCAACCGCCATCCAGCGGCTGCCCAGGTCAGGACGTGAGTTGGCTTGAGCGCCTTGAGAAACGCCGCATCATGGGAGACCGCAATCAGCGCGCCGGCAAATCCTTGCAAAGCCTGTTCGAAAGCCAGGACCGACTCCAGGTCCAGGTGGTTGGTGGGTTCGTCCAGCAGTAACAGTTGCGCTGGGATATTGCGCCATAAGGCAACCGCCATGGCGGCCTTCAAGCGTTCACCGCCGCTGAGCTGGCCGATGGGTTGAGTCACGCGCAAGGCGTCCAGGTGCAACAGGGCCAGGCGGGTGCGCAGTTCGGCTTCGGCCAGTGGTGTGTCCATCAGCCTCAGTTGTTCGAGGATTGATTGGCGGTCGTCGAGTAGGCTCAACTGCTGGTCGAGATAGGCACAGGGCACGTGAACCGTGCATTCGCCGCTGATGGGTTGCCATTGGCCGGCCAACAGCTTGAGCAAGGTGGATTTGCCGCAGCCGTTCGGCCCGTTGACGGCGACCCGAACTGGCCCGCACAGGCTAGCGTTGATCAAGGTACTCGGCGCGTGGGGATCGAGCCAGGGCAACTGGGTGTCGACCAGGGTTGCGACCTGGCGGCCCGCCGGCAGTGGCATGCCGGGCAAGGCGAGGAAGGTCGGCGTTTCGTCGATCACTCGTTCATGGGCCGAGCGCACACGCTCGTTCAAGGCCTGTTTGTGCTGCACATGGGCGCTGCGTACGTGGCTGACGATTTCGTTGGCGGCGCCTTTCCACCTGGATTTGGTGAAGGCATCGACATTGGCGGTCTCGGCATGTTTACGGGCGCTGGCAGCGTGGCGCTGGAAGCTGTCGAGGTCCTTTTTCAGGCGCTGGTGCTCGCGACGTCGATCCAGCCGGGCGTGCTCCAGGGCCGCCTGGGCGGCGTGCTGTTCGGCATCACGCTGCGCACGATAGTCGTCGTAGTTGCCGCCATACAGCCGGGCACCAAGGGGTGACAATTCGATGATCCGCCCCAGGGTGTTGAGCAGGTGTCGGTCATGGCTGACCACGACCAGGGCGCCGCGCCAGGCGCCGAGGGTCGCCAGCAGCCAGTCGCGGCCGGTGCTGTCGAGGTGGTTGGTGGGTTCGTCAAGAATCAGCAACTGTGGCGCATACAGCAGGGCGCCAATCAGGGCGACCCTGGCCAGTTGGCCGCCACTGAGTTGCTCGGCGGGCTGATGGAAGTCGATCTCGGGCAAGCCGGCACCGTCCAGGGCCTGGCGCAGGCGTTCAGCCAGGTCCCAGCGATCATCGATCAGTTCCAGGTCTTCAGCCAGCGCTTGCCCTTTGGCCAGGCGCTCAAGAGCCGCCAGGATTGGCGCGCAACCGCTGACCTGGGCCACGGTCTGCCCTGGCAACAGCGCTATGGTTTGTGGGACATAGGCGATACGGGCCGAGGATTTGATAACGCCGCTGGAAGGAAGAAGTACGCCGGCCAGTAGGCGCGCCAACACACTCTTGCCCATGCCATTGCGGCCGACAATTCCGGTCGGGGTGTGATCGATAGACAGGTTGAGGTCTTCCAACAGCGTCTCGCCATTGGCGAACTGGAAACCCACGTGATGCAAGGAAACAAGTACAGGCAGCCGGTTGACGTCAGTCATCAGCACCTCCAGAACAATGTGGCACAAGCCAACAAGCGCGCCGGGCGGCTCGTTGCGTTTACATGTTGGAAGGCTTAGTGGTTCACGTCGGCGGTCGTCCTGCGATAGGGAAGGACCGCTAGCCTAGCGCAGTTGCGTCATATTTCCTACGCCTGTGGCAAGGCCACCGGTAGGAGCGAGCTTGCTCGCGAAGGGCGTGAACGATAACGCGTGTATGCAGGGTAAACGCGGCGCTCTGAAGTTTTTCGCGAGTAAGCTCGCTCCTACAGTTGTTCAAGAAACATCGCCAGCCCCACCTCTTCCCGTTCAAGCCAATACCGCGACCGCCTTGATCTGTGCCCACAGCACCTGGCCGGGATGCACCTGCAATTGGTCGCGCGAGTAACGGGTGATCCGCGCCAGCAATGGTGTCCCTGCTGCGTCGAGCCGCACCAGTACATGCGCACTGTTATCGGCAGGGATTTCCTGGGTCACGGTCACGGGCAGGCAGTTGAGGATACTGCTGTGCTCCCCGGGTTGCAGGCTGAGGCTCACATCCCGTGCCCGGACCTTGAACCGCAGGTGTTTGCCCAGGTCGAGCGGGGCATGGGCTACGCGCATTTGCAGCGGGCTGTCGGGCAGTTGCAGGGTCAGCAGTTGATAGTGGGCGTCATGGCCACTGACCGTGCCATTGACCACCACGCCAGCATCGTCGCCCAGGGCCAGCGGCAGGTCGAGCCGCGCCAGGGTTTCGCCAATCGGGCCGCTGGCCAGAGCCTTGCCCTCGCTGAGCAGGACAATGTGATCGGCCAGGCGTGCCACTTCATCCTGGGCATGGCTGACATACAGCACCGGGATTTCCAGTTGATCGTGCAGGCGTTCCAGGTACGGCAGGATTTCGCCTTTGCGTTGGCTGTCGAGTGCGGCCAGGGGCTCGTCCATCAACAGTAGTTGCGGGCTGGTGAGCAGGGCGCGGGCGATGCCGACGCGTTGACGCTCGCCGCCGGACAAATGCTGTGGATGGCGCTCCAGCAAGTGGCCGATGCCCAGCAGCTGCGTGGCTTGGGCCAGGTCGACGCGGCGCTGGGCCTTGGGGATACGCTTGAGGCCGAACTCCAGGTTGGCCAGCACCGACAGGTGGGGAAACAGGCTGGCCTCTTGAAACACATAGCCGAGGGCGCGTTTGTGCGGTGGTACAAACACGCCGTTGCGGCTGTCTTGCCAGACGTGATCGTTGATTTGCACAAAGCCGTCGCTGGCTCGCTCCAGCCCGGCAATACAGCGCAGGCAGGTGGTCTTGCCCGAGCCGGAATGCCCGTAGAGCGCGGTCACGCCACGCCCCGGCAATTGTAGGTCGACGTCCAGGGCAAACCCGGAATAATTCAGTTGCAGGCGTACCTCAATCATCGACATCAGCTCCAGCCTGCCTTGGTTTTACGGCTGGAGTAGAGCGCCAGCAACACCAGGAAAGAAAACACCACCATGGCTGCGGCGAGCCAGTGGGCTTGTGCATATTCCATGGCTTCGACGTGATCGTAGATCTGCACCGAGACCACGCGGGTTTTGTCGGGGATATTGCCGCCGATCATCAGTACCACGCCGAACTCGCCCACGGTATGGGCAAAACCGAGGATCGACGCGGTGATAAAACCGGGACGGGCCAGGGGCAGGATCACCGTGAAAAACGTGTCCCAAGGATTGGCCCGCAACGTGGCAGCGACTTCCAGGGGGCGGTTGCCGATGGCCGAGAACGCGTTCTGCAACGGTTGCACCACAAACGGCATGGAATAGATCACCGAGCCAATCACCAGGCCGGCGAAGCTGAAGGTCAAGGTGCCCAGGCCCAGCCATTGGGTGAACTGCCCGAGGTAGCCATGGGGGCCCATGGTCAGCAGCAGGTAGAAGCCAATCACAGTGGGTGGCAGCACCAGCGGCAGGGCGACGATCGCGCCGATGGGGCCGCGCCACCATGAGCGGGTGCGCGACAGCCACAGGGCAATCGGAGTGCCGATGACCAGCAAGATCACGGTGGTCAGCGACGCCAGTTTCAGGGTCAGCCAAATGGCGGAGAAGTCGGCACTCGATAGCGGCATTTACAATTGATAACCGTAGGATTTTATAACCGCGGCAGCTTTTGGCCCCTTGAGGTAGTCAACCAGTGCCTTGGCGGCCGGGTTGTCCTTGCCTTTGTTGAGAATCACCGCGTCCTGTTTGATCGGGTCATGCATCTGGCCGGGAACGATCCACGCCGAGCCGCTGCTGACTTTGCCGTCTTTATAGATCTGCGACAAGGCGACAAAACCCAACTCGGCATTGCCGGTGGACACAAATTGATAGGCCTGGGTGATGTTCTGGCCTTCGACGAGTTTGCTCTTGACCTGTTCGGTCAGGCCCAGCTTGGCCAGCACCTGGGTGGCGGCGAGTCCGTAGGGTGCAGCCTTAGGGTTGGCGATCGACAGGTGCTGGTAGTCATTTTTCTTCAGCACAGCGCCCTTGGCATCCACATAACCTTCCTTGGCCGACCACAGTGCCAGGGTGCCCACGGCGTAAGTGAAGCGCGAGCCCTTGACGGTGTCGCCTTCGCTTTCGAGCTTTTGCGGGGTGGTGTCGTCGGCGCTGAGGAACACTTCAAACGGCGCGCCGTTCTTGATCTGGGCATAGAACTGCCCGGTGGCCCCGTAGGCGGCGACCAGTTTGTGCCCGGTGTCTTTTTCAAAGTCGACGGCGATGGCCTGGATCGGTGCGGTGAAGTTGGCGGCAACCGCCACTTGCACTTCGTCGGCATGGGCCGAGCCGAGGGTGAACAGGGCGATCAGGGTGGCCAAGCGTGAGGCGCGAATCATCATGAAGCAGCTCCTGGGGGGCCGACGTGGCGGCTTGTTATAGTTAATCGCTATGTACGGGAATATATAGCGGTTCGCCATCGTCGGTACAGTGCAAAGTTGTCTCAGGGGCTTAGCCCTTGTTGAGTTGCACCAGGGCTTGCCGGGCCAGGTCCAGGGTCAGTTCGCGGGTTGTCAGGTCTTGCCCCAGGCGCAGTGCCTGGCCGGCCCACAGGCTGCTGAAGCCTGCCTCGTCCAGGGCGCGCAATGGCATCAAGGCACCGCCAGCCAGTGGGAACGCTGGGGCGGTGGGATGGATCGGCCCCAGTTCGCGCATCACCCGGTTGATAATTCCTCGCGCCGGGCGCCCGGTAAACAGATTGGTCAGTGCCGTATCGCTGGCCTGGGCGCTGTGCAACGCCTGGCGGTGGGCGGGCGTGATGGTGGCTTCGGGCGTGAACAGGTACGCCGTGCCGATCTGCACCGCCGAGGCCCCGAGGGCGAATGCAGCGACGATCCCCCGCGCATCGCCAATCCCACCGGCGGCGATCACCGGCACGCTGACGGCATCGACGATTTGCGGCACCAGGGCCATTGTTCCGATCTGGCTGGCAAGGCGGTCGCTGAGAAACATCCCGCGATGCCCCCCGGCCTCGTAACCCATGGCGATAATTGCGTCACAGCCATGCTGTTCCAGCCAGATGGCCTCTTCGACGGTGGTGGCGGACGACACTACTTTCGCCCCGGTGGCCTTGACCCGGTCCAGCAGGGCTTTTTCTGGCAGGCCGAAGTGAAAACTGACCACTTCGGGGCGGAACTCTTCCACCACCTCGCAGCTGGCATTGTCGAAGGGGGCGCGGTTGGAGACCGGGGTGGGCGCTGCAAAGTCGGCACCCAACTCACGGTAGTAAGGCTCCAGCAGGTTCTTCCACTGGCGGTCGCGCTCGGGGTTGGGGGCTGGCGGCTGATGGCAGAAGAAGTTGACGTTCAACGGGCGGTCGCTGGCCTGGCGAATGGTGATCAGGGCCTGGCGCAGTTGTTCGATATTCAACGTGGCCGCTGGCATCGAGCCCAAGGCGCCGGCCGCACTGGCGGCGATCACCATCTGCGGGCTGGTGCTGCCGGCCATGGGGGCCTGGATGATCGGCAGTTCAATGCCCAGCAGGTCAATAATCCGGGTGTCTGGCCAGGTGCTCATGGATCGCTTCTCCAGGGTGGAATGCTCAGGAAGGACTGCCCGGCATTTTTAACAGGGGCGGCCAGGACAAGGCCAGTTTGTATTATTCACTGGACGCAGGTGGCTGTTCATGCGGGGTGCGACGTTCGCGCTGGAGCAACTGCTGCTTGCGTTCCACGCCCCAACGGTAGCCCGAAAGATGGCCATCGCTGCGCACCACGCGGTGACAGGGAATCGCCACGGCCAGGCTATTGGCGCCGCAGGCCTGGGCCACGGCGCGAAAGGCGCTGGGTGCGCCGATACGCTTGGCGATGTCGGCATAGCTGGCGGTGCTGCCCACCGGAATTTCCCGCAGTGCTTGCCAGACTCGCTCCTGGAAAGCGGTGCCGCGCAGATCCAGGGGCAGGTGCAGGCCCAGGGCTGGCGCTTCGATAAACCCCACCACCTGGGCGATCAACTGTTCAAATCCAGGGTCGGCACCGATCACATTGCCCTGTGGGAATTGGTCTTGCAGGTCGCGCACCAGTTGGTCCGGGTCGTCGCCCAGGAGGATCGCGCAGACCCCGCGATTGCTCTGCGCCACCAGTATCGCGCCCAGGGAGCACTCGCCGACGGCAAAGTGGATATCGTTATGGGTGCCACCAGCCTTGTAGTCGCTGGGTTTCATGCCGAGTAACTGGTTGGCTGATTCATAGAAGCGGCTGTTTGAGTTGAAGCCTGCGTCGTACAGCGCATCGGTCACCGACTGATTGTCTTGCAGATGGGCCCGCACCTTGCGTGAGCGATGGGCGTGGGCGTAGCCCCTTGGCGTCAGCCCGGTCAGAGTCTTGAACACCCGGTGAAAGTGGAACGGGCTCAAGCCGGCGCCGTTGGCCAGGTCCTCCAGGGAGGGCAGGGTCTGGGCCTGCTCGATGTGACGGCAGGCGGCGGCGACCAAGTGTGCATGGCGTTGTGCAACCTGGGTTTGATCGGCCGAGGTGCGTTTGTTGGGGCGGTACCCGGCCGCTTCGGCTTGCTGTGGCGTGTCGAAGAATTCGACATTTTTGCGCAGCGGTTGGCGTGCGCTGCTGCTGGGCCGGCAGTACACACCGGTGGTCTTGACCCCATAGACGAAGGCCTGGTCGGCCGCGGGGTCGCGGGCGACAATGGCCGCCCAGCGCAGGTCATCTTCAGTGCTCATGGCAGTAGCTCGGCAAGGGATCAGTGGCCAGGATAATCGCTACGGTGCGGCCGGACACTCCGTTGCTTGCGGTTGAATTCACCGGGTCAGCCAGCCGCGCGAAACGTCAGGTTGATCCGTTGTGGCCCCATGCGCGGGTGCACGCCTTCCTTGATTGGCAGCACGCCATGAAAGCGCAGGCGATCGACGCCGCCCCATACCGCCACGTCGCCATGGAACAGTGAGATCTTGCGCGGTTTGTCACTGCGCTGATGACCGCCGAACAAAAACACCGCCGGCAACCCCAGGGACACCGAGACCACGGGCGCACTGAAGTCGCGCTCGTTCTTGTCCTGGTGCAGCGACATCCTGGCGCCGGGTACATAGCGGTTGATCAGGCAGGCGTCAGGCGCAAAGCCATCAAACCCTGCGGCGGCGGCAGCCGTTATCGCCAACTCGCGCAGCCCATCCGGCAACTTGGGCCAGGGCAGTTGGCGCACGGGGTCGATGGGGCTGTAGCGATAGCCCAGGCGGCTGGTGGTCCAGCCCAGTTCACCGCAACTGCTCAGGGCTGCCGACATGGTAAACCCGCCGGGGGTGACCATGTGCCGGAACGGTGACTGGGTCAGGACTGCGCGCAACTCCGGCAACAAACGCTCAAGCCAGGGCAGGGCATAGCCTCTGAAAACGTAGGATTGTTCGCCGATTTGTTCGCGACCGGCCGGTTGTTGCAGGGCATCGTCGTTGAACAGATCGGCGGTGGAATGAGTGTCCATCTTGCAGAATCACTCCGTCGTCGGTAATGGTTTTACAGGGCCTTGCTCACGGTAATTTCAGTGATTTCATCACTGGCATCGTGAATTTTCGCCAAGGCCTCTTGGGCCTCTTCGACGCTGGCCGCGTGCAACTGGGCAAATTCGAAACGGCGTTCACCGTTGAGTTTGTACTTGATGACGTATTTGGTGGTTTGAGTCACGGTCATTCCTGTGGCTTGGGGCAGCGCAATCAGCTCAGTTTGGTGCTGGTGCGGCGGACAATGCGGATTTTATGGGACAAGGCCGGCTTACGGGTAACGCTGATGGCACGGCGCGTCACCACATCCAGGGTGATGTTCCAGAACCCGGTGCTGGGCGCGGTGATCTTGGCCGGGAACTTGTCGAATGCGCCACCGTGATAAGTGTGGCGACCACCATTTTTGAAGCTGCGAAAATTCGCATCGCTCATCAGGCGGATATTGCAGGTCTGCGAGCATTCAATGACGACAATGTCCCCTTCGTTCAAGTGTTCGCGCTGGTGGATGAATTTCATGGGGGTGTCTCCAGAAGGGCTTTTTCTGAAAAATCAGAACGATACGTAGGTTAAGATGGAGTTTATCAGCCCCAGCACGTTTATTATCGGGTCGTCGTCGACGTCTTCGACAATTTAAAACAGTTATTTACCGATATATCAGGGATAAATCCTACGTGGGCGGGAGAAAAATACCATCTCCGCTGTCGTAGGGTCTTTATCGGAGGTTTTGTATGAAGTGGAGTGTATTGGTTCTGGCCCTGGCAATAGGTGGATGTGCTTCGGTTTCAGACATCAAGCAGACACCGCCAACCCTGGCGGTTATCTCCGGGAAAAAACCGCAGGAATACGCGGCATGTGTGGTGCAGAAGCTGTCTTCGACCCGGCGTCCGTCGCAGATCGAGCCTCACAAGGAAGGTGTGCGCGTGATTGTGCCGCAGAAGTTTTCTGCTGACCCATCCGCCATTTTTGAAATTGAAGACCGCTCCAGCGGTAGCAGCATCAAGCTCTACGAGAGCATGTCCAATGTGCCGATTCGTCCGGGTGACGTGAAGAAAGCTGCGGAAGACTGCATTTCCGGCTGAGCCCACGACGCCGCTCATACGCGATCAGCTCCGATCAATAAGCCTGGCATTGCGGTTGTAGTGCCGGGCTTTTTATTGTCTGAGATTTCTTACGCGGCGGTTGTGACTGTCAGCTCATTACCCTACCATTTGTAGGCTTATGCATTGTAGGTCTAAGCATATAACTATAAAAATGGAGTCGTGATGATGTCTGTGGAGAGAGTGTTGATGGGTGGCGCCCTGCTGCTCATGCTGGGCAGCGCGCAGGCGCTGGAGGGCAAAAAGGTTTTCAATGAAGGTGGCGCGCAGCCTGGCGCGGCCGCTTGCATGGCCTGTCATGGTGCTGATGGCCTGGGGTTGGCCGCGGCGGGTTTCCCCAGGCTGGCGGGGTTGCCGGCGGCGTATTTGAGCAAGCAACTGCATGACTTCAAGAGTGGCGCGCGCAGCAATCCGGTGATGACGTCGCTGGCCAAGGCGCTTACCGAGGCAGAAATCGCGGCGGTGAGCCAGACACTGGCGGCGATGCCGGCGCCGGTCGTGCCTGCCGGCCATCGCAGTGCCACCCCGACCAATCCCGCCGAAAAACTGGCGCTACAAGGTGCCTGGGAGCGGCAGATTCCTGCGTGTGTGAGCTGTCATGGCCCGTCGGGTATCGGTGTTGGCGAGGCGTTTCCGCCGCTTTCCGGGCAATCTGCCGCCTATCTGGTCGCCCAGCTCAATGCCTGGCGCAGTGGCACCCGGCACAATGATCCCAATGACCTGATGGGGCATGTGGCCAAATCCCTCACGGAGGATGAAGTGCAGGGGATTGCCAACTACTTCGCCTCCTTGCCTGGCCAGGAGGTCAAGCCATGAAGAACCTGTCATTTGTACCTGTGCTGGCTGCGTTGATCAGTGTGCAGGTGTCGGCGGCACCGATTGCCATGGAGGATCAGTCGCAATTGCAGGTGCCAGCTGCGGCTCCAGTGGCCACGGCGTTTCAGCCACCCCAGGAAAGCGAGTTGCCCGACAACGCCTACGGCAAGCTGGTGATGCAGGGCTATGCGTTGTTTGTCGATACCAAGCGCCTGGCCCCGCAGTTTGTCGGCAACGGCCTCAACTGCAGCAACTGCCACCTGGATCAGGGCCGCCTGGCCAATTCGGCGCCGCTCTGGGGTGCTTACCCGATGTACCCGGCCTATCGTAAGAAGAATGACAAGGTCAACACCTTCGCCGAGCGTCTGCAGGGCTGTTTCCAGTTCAGCATGAACGGCGGCAAGCCACCGGCCGCGGACAGCCATGAGATTACCGCGCTGTCGACCTATGCCTACTGGCTGGCGAGCAAGGCGCCACTGGGTGTGGAGTTGCCAGGGCGCGGTTACCCCGAGGTGCCGCAACCGGCCAAGGGCTACAACCTGGCGCAGGGTGCCGAGGTATACAAGGCACAGTGTGCGGTGTGCCATGGCGCCGAAGGGCAGGGGCAGAAGGTGGGCGACAGCTATGTGATGCCACCGTTGTGGGGTAAGGATTCCTATAACTGGGGGGCAGGCATGCATCGGATCAACACGGCGGCCTCTTTTATCAAGCACAACATGCCGCTGGGTAAAGGCGGTAGCTTGACCGACCAGCAGGCCTGGGACGTGGCAGCCTACGTCAACCGCCACGAGCGCCCGCAGGACCCCCGCCTGGTGGACGGTTCGGTGGAGAAAACGCGCATCAAGTTCCACGCCAATGACGGCGTGAATCTGTATGGGCAAACGGTCGATGGCGTGCTGATTGGCCAAGGCATCCGTTAAACTATTGGCAGACCACAAAAAATGCCGCTCAAACCCCGGGGTTTGAGCGGCATTGTCATTCTGGAAAACCAATTATGAAACGTGAGCGCGTTAGAGAGCGGCATGCAGAGGGTCACATCTCTGCGACCCATGTGATTCAAAATCCGGCAAACTCGGGGGAATGGATTGTGTTTTTCAAGAAAAGCGGCGGGCGCAGCTTTTTCCTGGTGGATGACCAGGATGAGGTTGAATCCTTTGAGCGCCTGGATGACCTGATCGACACCATTCGTGGGCTTGGGATCAAGTTCGCCGAGATTCACATGTAACTGCCCGGGTTACTTGCAGACCACCACCACACTGCGGCCTTTGAAATTGCCGACATCCGCGCCCAGGGTCTTTTCGCTGTCCTTCAAGGCTGGCGTGCCTTCGGTGCCGACGATGCGGTAACCGGTGCCAGCACAGGACGCGTCGGCTTTTTCGTAGCAACTGGCCCAGGAGTTGGCCTCGCCCGAACAATCAATGGTCAGGCCCTGTTCGCCGTTTTTCAGATAAATGTCGGAAGTGGTGGTGCAGCCGGCGAGCGCCAGGACCGTTGTCAGTGCCAGGATCTTGTTCATCTAAGGGTCGTCGTTCAGAAGTGTTGAGGGGCGCGCTGACACAGGTGTGGGGCGTTTCCAGCGAGACTATAGCGAACGGCCATCAAGGTACAGACAAACACTAAAAAGCCCCGTTTGCCGGGGCTTTGTACGCAGTCGTGGTGGCTTACTTGGTCTTGGGTCTTTTGCTCGACGCGTGACCGGCCTCGTCCACAAACACTTCAGCTACCGCAATAGCCTGGCTTTCAGTTGCGAAGGTACCGGCGACGCTGTCTCCGTGAAAATTGATCAGGTGCCAGCCGTCTGCTCGCTTAGTGATCAGGTAGCCGTTTACGCCTTTGGGTTCTGACATCGATTAACAATCTCGTGGTCTGGTTCAAGTGGGCAATGATAGCGCCAAATGCCGTGGGGGAGCGTAAGTTGTTGCAGGTCAGTGCCGAACCCCATAAAGCGTGCTAAAAAGGATATGGCCCTTTGAAATCAGGGGCGGGCTGGTTTTTTCCAGTGCCGCTGGGGCCGCTTGTTTGAACACGGGCGGAACTAACGCCGACATTTTTTCTCTATGTTGACATCGCAACGCCAGCAGCGCCCATTGTAAGGTGGCTGCGGCCTGATTAGACTGCGCCGAATTTCGTACGCACAGCCCTTATTAAGGACTTTTATGATCAAGAAATGCTTGTTCCCAGCAGCCGGTTACGGTACTCGCTTCCTGCCAGCGACCAAGGCCATGCCTAAAGAAATGCTGCCGGTGGTAAACAAGCCACTGATCCAGTACGGCGTCGAAGAGGCACTGGATGCCGGGCTGAACGAAATCTCCATCGTGACCGGCCGTGGCAAACGCGCGCTGGAAGACCACTTCGACATCAGCTATGAGCTGGAAAACCAGATCAAAGGCACCGACAAGGAAAAGTACCTGGTCGGTATCCGCAAGCTGCTCGACGAGTGCTCGTTTTCCTACACCCGTCAAACCCAGATGAAAGGCCTCGGCCATGCCATCCTCACCGGTCGCCCACTGATCGGCGACGAGCCGTTTGCCGTGGTATTGGCGGATGACCTGTGCGTGAACCTGGAAGGCGACGGTGTCTTGACCCAGATGGTCAAGCTCTACCAGAAATACCGCTGCACCATCGTTGCGGTGCAGGAAGTAGATCCTTCGGAAACCAACAAGTACGGCGTGATCGCTGGCGACGATATCGGCGATGGCCTGATTCGCGTACGTGACATGGTCGAGAAGCCGGCGCCGGAAGACGCCCCTTCGAACCTGGCGATCATTGGTCGCTACATCCTGACCCCGGATATCTTCAAGCTGATCGAAGAAACCGAGCCTGGCAAGGGCGGCGAAATCCAGATCACCGACGCCCTGTTGAAGCAGGCCAAGGACGGTTGCGTCATTGCCTACAAGTTCAAGGGCCGTCGTTTTGACTGCGGTGGCGCAGAAGGCTACATCGAGGCGACCAACTTCTGCTACGAGCACTTCTACAAGACTGGCAAGGCTTACTGATTCGAGCATTGCCTGCTGAGTCTCAAGAAAGCCACCTTCGGGTGGCTTTCTGGTTTTTTGGGCGCAAGCGGGTATCCTGATGCCCTGCCGAGGAGAGTGAAATGGCCTACGATTTTGATCTTTATGTAATTGGCGCCGGTTCCGGCGGTGTGCGAGCGGCGCGGTTTGCCGCAGGATTTGGCGCAAAGGTGGCCGTGGCGGAAAGCCGCTACCTGGGCGGGACTTGCGTCAACGTCGGCTGTGTGCCGAAAAAGCTGCTGGTCTACGGTGCGCACTTTGCCGAAGATTTCGAGCAGGCCAGCGGCTTTGGCTGGTCCTTGGGCGAGGCTGATTTTGATTGGGCGACGCTGATCGCCAACAAGGATCGCGAGATCAATCGCCTCAACGGGATCTACCGCAACCTGTTGGTCAACAGCGGCGTGACCCTGCACGAAGGTCATGCGCGCCTGACTGGGGCCCATGAAGTCGAGATCAATGGCGAGCGCTTCACTGCCAAGAACATCCTGATCGCCACGGGCGGCTGGCCGCAGATCCCAGAGATCCCAGGGCATGAGCACGCCATTGGCTCCAATGAGGCGTTCTTCCTTAAAACGCTGCCCAAGCGTGTGCTGGTGGTTGGCGGTGGTTATATCGCGGTGGAGTTCGCCGGGATTTTCCACGGGCTGGGCGCGCAGACATCGCTGCTGTATCGCGGTGATCTGTTCCTGCGAGGGTTCGATGGTGCGGTGCGCAAGCACTTGCAGGAAGAACTGATCAAGCGTGGCCTGGACCTGCAATTCAACGCCGATATCGCGCGTATCGACAAGCAGGCCGATGGCAGCCTCAAGGCCACCTTGAAGGACGGTCGTGTACTGGAGGCCGATTGCGTGTTCTATGCCACCGGCCGGCGCCCGATGCTGGATAACCTGGGCCTGGAACATACCGGGGTCAAGCTGGACGAGCGTGGTTTTGTCGAGGTCGATGATCTGTACCAGACCGCCGAATCGTCAATCCTGGCCATTGGTGATGTGATTGGTCGCGTGCAGTTGACGCCAGTGGCCTTGGCCGAAGGCATGGCCGTGGCGCGTCGTCTGTTCAAGCCTGAGCAATATCGTCCGGTGGACTACGCGATGATTCCTACGGCGGTGTTCAGCTTGCCGAATATCGGTACCGTGGGCCTGAGCGAAGAGCAGGCCCGGGCTGATGGGCATAACGTGCAAATCTTCGAAAGCCGTTTCCGGCCGATGAAGCTGACCCTGACCGAGTGTCAGGAGCGCACGTTGATGAAGCTGGTGGTCGATGCGGACACCGACAAGGTGCTGGGTTGCCATATGGTCGGGCCGGATGCGGGCGAGATCGTCCAGGGGCTGGCGATCGCCCTCAAGGCGGGGGCGACCAAGCAGCATTTCGACGAGACCATCGGCGTGCATCCTACGGCGGCGGAAGAATTCGTCACCATGCGCACGCCAGTGGCTGGCTGATCAGTCCTCGGTTGTTGCCTCTGGCGCCGTTGCAACGACGGCAGCCAGGCGCAGCGCCTCGATGGTGGCCTGGGCCTTGATCAGGTCCAGTTCCACAGTCTTGTGGGTGTGCTGCTGTTTGGTCAGCGCGTCCTGGCGTGACTGGCTGTCCAGCACGGCAACCCGCAGACGCTCCTGGAGCAAGGTGCGTTCGCTCTCGATCAGGCTCACCTGTTCGCTCAGCTTCAGTTGCTGGGCTTGATCCTTGCGGCTTTGCTCTTGCAGGGAGGCCAATTCCTTCGCCGTTACCCGGTGTTCAATCAATAGCCGCTCATTGTCACGATGCAGTTGGGTGATTTCATCCTGACGCACCATGGCGCTCTGCTGCGCCTGGCGCAATTCAGCCTGGAGTTGTTGCAGTTGGCCTTCATGGCGACGTTGCTCCTGCTCGCGCTGGTCCTTGATGGCGTTGCGGTAGTGCTCAAGGGCATCGCGGGCGTGCAGGTGTTTTTCTTCCAGTGAGCGAATCTGTTCGTCCTTATCCGTAATCCGTAGCTCGTAGTCACTGCACGCCTGGCTGAGCCCGGCGTTGCGGGTCTGTTCGGTCTGCAGGCTGGTGCTGGCGGTTTGCAGGGCGGCGCTTTCTTGCGCCAGAGCGGCGGCCTGGATATCCAATTGCTGTTGGAGCTGGCTGTGTGCTGCTTCAAGTGTTTCTACCTGGGTGAGCAGGGCGGTTTTCTGCTGCTCGAACTGCGCCAGGGCCAGGTCGATGGGCTCCTGGGCCTTTTCTTTCAGGCGCTGGGCCAGGCGTGAGACCAGTTCGCCAAGCTCATCATCGAGGGGCGCCTCGGTGATGGTGAGGCGGGTTTCGCTCTCGTCCAGTTCCTTCAAATAGCGGTGAATGGTGGTTTTCGAGCCGGTATTGCCCATCTCGATGCGTACGGCGTCGATGCTGGGGTTCTCGCCGCGGGCGAGGATTGCCAGGCGTGCTGTTTGAACTACTGCTTTATTGATGCCGCCGCGAGCCATGGGGTCTCCGTCGATTTAGTACTGTGGTATGTAGTATGTATATACGTACTATATCATGAATAATAAAACGTATAAATTGATGAGTTATAAGATGGGATATTGGCGTATTATCCCGTGTCAGTGCCCATTGGACTCAATTACAGCCCAGTGTCCGTACACCAATCCCTGTAGGAGCCGGCTTGCCGGCGATAGCGGTATGAGTGAACTTGATCGCTACCTGAACGCCGCCACCCGCGATAACACCCGCCGCAGCTACCGTGCGGCCATCGAGCACTTTGAAGTGAGTTGGGGTGGTTTCCTGCCCGCCACCAGCGACAGCGTGGCGCGTTACCTGGTGGCCTATGCCGGGGCGTTATCGGTCAATACCCTGAAACTGCGCTTGTCGGCGCTGGCGCAATGGCATTCCAGCCAGGGTTTTCCCGACCCTACCAAGGCGCCGGTAGTGCGCAAGGTGCTCAAGGGGATTCGCGCCTTGCATCCCGCCCAGGAAAAACAGGCCGAACCCTTGCAGCTCCAGCACCTGGAACAGGTGGTTGGCTGGCTGGAACGCGAAGGCGAGCAAGCCCGAGCGGCCGGCGATCGCCCGGGCTGGTTGCGCGCCAAGCGCGACACGGCATTGATCCTGCTGGGCTTTTGGCGCGGCTTTCGCAGCGATGAGTTGTGCCGGCTGCAGATCGAACACGTGCAGGCGGTGCAGGGCGCGGGCATCACCCTGTACTTGCCGCGCAGCAAGAGTGATCGTGAAAACCTTGGGCGCACTTATCAAACCCCGGCGCTGCTGCGCCTGTGCCCGGTGCAGGCCTACATTGAATGGCTGAGTGCCTCGGCCCTGGTGCGTGGCCCGCTGTTTCGCGGGATTGATCGCTGGGGCAATCTGGGGGAGGAGGGGTTGCATGCCAACAGCGTGATCCCGTTGCTGCGCCAGGCCCTTGAGCGTGCAGGCATTGCCGCCGAGCAGTACACCAGTCACTCCCTGCGCCGTGGCTTTGCCACCTGGGCTCATCGCAGCGGCTGGGATTTGAAGTCGTTGATGACGTATGTCGGCTGGAAGGACATGAAGTCAGCCATGCGCTATGTTGAAGCGACGCCCTTTCTTGGCATGACTCAGGCCCGCGATCCGCTGCTTTAAGATTTCTTCTATTAATACAGTGTGTTGATAGCCAAAACCAATCGGCAGCATCAGGTTTGCCAATGAGCCATCGGCGATGAGACTGGGTAGGATTCACTCATCAACTTACTAACCCCTGACGGAGAGTCAACGATGCCTATCATCAACAGCCAAGTAAAACCGTTCAAAGCGACCGCTTACAAAAACGGCAACTTCGTAGACGTGTCGGACGCTGACCTGAAAGGCAAGTGGTCTGTCGTATTCTTCTACCCAGCCGACTTCACTTTCGTTTGCCCAACCGAACTGGAAGACCTGGCTGACAACTACGCCGAATTCCAGAAACTGGGCGTCGAGATCTACAGCGTGTCCACCGACACCCATTTTGCCCACGCTGCCTGGCACAACACCTCGCCAGCCATCGGCAAGATCCAGTACACCATGATCGGCGACCCGACCCTGACCATCTCCCGCAACTTCGACGTACTGATCGAAGAAGCTGGCCTGGCAGACCGTGGCACCTTCGTGATCAACCCAGAAGGCCAGATCAAGATCGTTGAGCTGAACGACGGCGGCGTTGGCCGTGACGCTTCCGAGCTGCTGCGCAAAATCAAGGCTGCCCAGTACGTCGCTGCCCACCCAGGCGAAGTGTGCCCAGCCAAGTGGAAAGAAGGCGAGGCTACCCTGGCTCCGTCCCTGGACCTGGTCGGCAAGATCTAAGTCTGTGAAGTATCAAGGGCGGTGTTGCGCACCGACTAAGTAAGCTGCATCCGCCCACGAAACGCCCGGGCGAGATTCGCTCGGGCGTTTTTTTGTCTGCAATAAACCGAATTAATAGGAAATCGCCCGTATGTTGGACGCCAATCTTAAAGCTCAGTTGAAGTCATACCTGGAACGGGTCACCCAGCCGATCGAGATCGTCGCCTCCCTCGACGACGGTGCGAAATCCCAGGAAATGCTTGCTCTTTTGCAGGACGTAACCAGCCTCACCACGCTGATTACCCTGAACACCGATGGTAATGACGGGCGCAAGCCGTCGTTCTCCATCAATCGCCCGGGTGCCGATATCAGCCTGCGTTTTGCCGGTATCCCCATGGGGCATGAATTCACTTCGTTGGTGCTGGCCCTGCTGCAAGTCGGTGGCCACCCCTCGAAGGCCAGTGTCGAAGTGATTGAACAGATTCGCAGCCTCAAAGGTGAGTTCAACTTCGAGACTTACTTCTCGCTGTCCTGCCAGAACTGCCCGGACGTGGTCCAGGCGCTGAACCTGATGGCGGTGCTCAACCCGAACATCCGCCACGTCGCTATCGATGGTGCGCTGTTCCAGGCTGAAGTCGACGAGCGCCAGGTCATGGCGGTGCCCAGCGTCTACCTCAACGGCGTGAACTTCGGCCAGGGTCGCATGGGTCTGGAAGAAGTCCTCGCCAAGCTGGATACCAGCGGCATCGAAAAGGCTGCCGAAAAAATCAGCGCCAAGGACGCCTTCGATGTACTTGTCGTCGGTGGTGGCCCAGCCGGTTCTGCGGCTGCGATCTACGCCGCGCGCAAAGGTATCCGCACCGGTGTGGCCGCCGAGCGTTTTGGTGGGCAAGTGCTGGACACCATGTCCATCGAAAACTTCATCTCGGTGCAGGAAACCGAAGGCCCGAAACTGGCAAGCGCCCTGGAAGCCCACGTGCGTCAGTACGACGTGGACATCATGAATCTGCAGCGTGCCAGCAGCCTGATACCGGCGAAAAATTCCGGCGAGTTGCATGAGATTCGCTTCGAGAGCGGCGCGACTCTCAAGTCCAAGACCGTGATCCTGGCGACCGGTGCGCGCTGGCGCGAAATGGGGGTGCCGGGCGAGCAGGAATACAAGGCCAAGGGCGTATGCTTCTGCCCGCATTGCGATGGCCCGCTGTTCAAGGGCAAGCGTGTTGCGGTGATCGGCGGCGGTAACTCCGGCGTGGAAGCGGCCATCGACCTGGCCGGTATTGTCAGCCACGTGACCTTGCTGGAGTTCGACAGCAAGTTGCGCGCCGACGCCGTGTTGCAGCGCAAGCTCTACAGCCTGCCAAACGTTGACGTGATCACCAGCGCGCTGACCAGCGAGGTCAAGGGTGATGGCCAGAAAGTCACCGGCCTGGCCTACAAGGACCGCGATACCGGCGAGTTCAAGACCATCGACCTGGAAGGCATCTTTGTGCAGATCGGTTTGCTGCCCAACACCGATTGGCTCAAAGGCACGGTGGAGCTGTCACCCCGTGGCGAAATCATTGTCGATGCCCGTGGCGAGACTTCACTGCCCGGCGTATTCGCCGCCGGTGACGTTACTACGGTGCCGTACAAGCAGATCGTGATTGCGGTGGGTGAGGGCGCCAAGGCTTCCCTGAGTGCTTTTGATCACCTGATCCGGGCGTAAGGCCAGCAACTAAAAAACCCATGAGCGATCATGGGTTAATGAGATGGTCACCCCCAACACCCTGTGAGGGCTACGCTTTCACGGGGTGTTTTTTGTGGGTGCAGCTTTTGTGGATGTTTACAGCGGCGCTGGCTGGATGATTTCGACCCAGTAGGCATCCGGGTCCTTGATAAACGCCAGGCTTTTCATGCGGCCATCAGTCAGGCGCTTCTGGAAGTCACAGCCCAGCGCTTCAAAGCGCTCACAGGCCGCAACGATATCCGGCACCGAAATGCAGATATGGCCAAAACCGCGCGGGTCGGTGTTGCCATTGTGGTAGGCGAAGTCCGCGTCGTTTTCGGTGCCGTGGTTGTGAGTCAGTTCCAGGATGCCCGGGATCGACTTCATCCACTGGGTGCGTTCGGCGGCATCGGCGGGGATCTGTGCCTTGTCGACCAGGGCAAGGAAGTACAGGCTGAACTCAGCTTGCGGGAAGTCGCGTTTTTCAACCAGGGAGAACCCCAGGACGCGAGTGTAGAAGTCCAGCGACTGGGTGATGTCCTTGACCCGCAGCATGGTGTGGTTGAACACGAAGTTCGAAGTGGCGGTGTCGGGTTGGGCGGTGACGCCCGGGAAGGTATTCAATTCGTGCAGGCTCATGGGCCCTCCAGAAAAAATGGGGCAGACGCAGCTCGTGACTTGAGCGGTCCTTTGGCTTGCGGCTGACAGGCATCCGTGCAGCCGGGCCATGATACGCAAGCCGCGCTGGCCGCGCCAAATGAAAAAGCTTACGCGGGCCTTGCGACCATCCCATGCGCAGGCTCAAACTTTACGGCTTGAACTTCGAGTGTTTTTCGCAATGAGCCGATCGAACAAACCGCTGTTGAGCACCTTGTGCCTGATCTTGGCCAGCACCGCTGTACTGGCGGCAGATCCCGAGATTCATTGGCCTAGCGGCTGGCAGGTAGAAGAAGTGGTGCCGGATGCCGACGCAGCGGCCACGCCGTCACCGGTGTCTCGCCAGCGTGCAATAAAGAACAATGAAAACGGCGAGACACAGATGGTCATGGAGCTGACGGGTACACCGATCGAGCCTGGGCATGTGGTCAATCTGCAAGGTGTGCTGCTCCAGATGCGCAAGTCTATCCAGAAGGACTTTGCCCGCAGTGGCTATCAAAGTGTTTGTAACAAGATGCACTCGACCACGTTAAGTCGCCTTGAGGCGCTGGAAACTACCTGCGTCGTTACCGAGAACGGTCGGCATGTGCTCTCGCAAACACTGGTGGGCGCTGTTGATACGAATAAGGCTTATGTTTTTTCATACGCCGGACAAGCTGATGCTTATGAGGCGAGTAAGGAAGAAGTCAGTTCGGTGCGCGCAAGCTTGAAACTTTGATGGGTGAAGGCTAGATGCCTAGCCTGGCTCAGTGACGATTAGCGCACAACTATCAGGCATTGGCGCTCAGCGCCCGCTGGGCGGATTTTTACCCGTTGGAATGTATTTCAAAATTCACTTTCGAAACCCGCAGGGTTTGAAAGCGAAGCGCAAAAACAAAAAAGCCCTGCGTCTGCAGGGCTTTTTATTAGTGCGCCAGTATTAGCCGCGAAGCCAGGAGTCTACAGTGGCTGCGCCATACTGTTCTTTCCAGGCCTTCAGGCCGCGGTGGTTGCCGCCCTTGGTTTCAATCAGTTCACCAGTGTGCGGGTTGTGATACACCTTGACCACGCGTGCGCGGCGGGTTTTTGGTGCGGCCGCTACCTGGATGCCCGATTTGCCTGGGTTTGGATCAAGGATGGAAATGATGTCGCGCAGGCTCTTGCCGTAGGTTTTCATCAGCCCTTGAAGTTTTTCTTCAAATTCGATTTCTTTCTTCAAACCAGCGTCGTTCTTCAGGGATTCCAGCTGGGCGAGCTGTTCTTGAAGGGCTTTTTCTGCTGCACGAAATTCGGCGAGTCTGGACAAAATCTTTACTCCAATAGTGTATTTGGCTGATACCAACTGCAAACAAAGCTATAAGCCAAGAGCCTCAGCGTGACTCGGTAAAAAGTGGCTCTCCTGCCGATTCAGCGCAGGCAGGAAAAATTGTAGTAGTTAATGAGTCACGAGTAAATCATGTCTTTTGTATAAATAACAATATTTCATTCACCTGCTAGATGGATATTCAATTTCACTGCAAAGACTTAATGAAGGCGTCAAAAGGTACCGGGCGGCCAAACAGGTAGCCCTGCAAGAAGTCCACACCTTGCGCCGCCAGATAGTCACATTGCTCTTGGGTTTCCACACCTTCTGCCACGATGCCCAAGTCAAGCTTGCCGGATAATTCAATGATGCTGTCGAGTATATGCCGCGATAGTGCGTCGACGCCGATCATTGCGACAAAGCTTTGATCGATTTTCAAGTAGTCAACATTGAAGTTGCGCAAATAACCCAGGCTGGAGTGGCCAGTACCGAAGTCATCTATGGCGATCAGCACGCCCAGTTCGTGCAGGGCCTGGAACAGTTGGCGAGTCACGTCGGTGGGTTCGATCAGTTCGCGCTCGGTCAACTCCAGCGTCAACAGGACCTGGCCCGGCTTGAAGGCTGCAAGGAACTCCCGGCAGTCCTGCACCAGCTCCAGGTCCTGGCAATGCCTGGCGGTGATATTGATCCCCACATGGAAGTTGTCGCCCAGGCGGGCGGCATGGGGTGCCAGTTGTGTGGCGACCTGGCGCATCAAGGCGCGGGTCATGGGCACGATCAGCCCGGAGTGCTCGGCCAGGGGGATAAACAGGTCCGGGCGCACCAGGCCTTCCTTGGGATGCTGCCAGCGCATCAATACTTCACAGCCGGCCCATTGCCGGGTGTCGCCGCGAACCACCGGTTGGTAATACGCGACGAATTCATTGGCGCCCAGCGCCCGCTGCAGTTCATGGGTGGGCGCGTAGGAGCGTTTTTGCAGCCAGTGCGCGAGCACGCCTGCCAGCACGCCAAAGAACACCAAAAGGCTGAACAGGGGCGGGTAGCGCGCTTCCATGTAGCGCCACACTTCACCTTCGGGCATCCCGGCTTCCACGCTATAGGCGTAACGCTGGGAGCCGAGTTGGTGATGGGCCACGGCAAATACCGGCAGCGCGGTGCTGTGGACTTTGCCGTCGCTGCCCAGCCAATTGGGCCCGACCTGCAACACCAAGTCAGCATAACGACTGATCAGGCGCAGGGCGTTCTTCAGGTGGTAGCCGTCAATTGAGGCAAACGCGGCCTTGTCACCGTCCACCAAGCGGTACACCAGCAGCGCAGTATTGGGCGTGACCGGGTTGCCATTCATCAGCCACAGGCGGCCATTGACGTAGTCGTCAGGGTTGACCGGTGATACATACGCGCCGCCAAACAACGAGCTGCAATAAATGGTTTTTTGCCAGGACAGCGTGGTTGCGCGCACAAACGGGCGTCGGGTGACTTGCTCGCGAAGCGCCAGTTGCGCCGCGTTGTCACAGTCCTTGCCTGCCAGTGGCAACAGGTCCTGGGCAGCGAGGGCGGTGTTGTCGAGCATCAGGTCGAACTGGCGCACGGCCTCGATGGCCGTCTGCTCGGTACTTTGCTCCAGGGTGCGTTGGGCCTGCATGTACAGGATGATCACCCCCAGCAGTATCGGCAGCAGGCCGCACAGGGCAGTGATCAAGTAGCGGGCGGCGCGTTTGCGCGGGCCTTTGACGGTGAGTGGCATTTATGCAGCCTGTAGCGAAGTGAGGGGAGACGCCTGGCAATGGCTACAGGCAATACGTCGAGTATCAGGAGGATAGTTGGCCTATGGAAATAAGCATGCTTCGCGCGCGGACCTAGCCACTTGGCCAGTTGTGTGTGTTTTTTAACCTTGCCAAACTTTGCAACACATTTTGACGAGGAAAGGCTGTTTGGTCCATTGCGTTATTGCTTGGAACAGTATCTGTCCTGGTAAGCAGCCTACCCTTCAAGATCCAATCCCTTTTGCATCACTAAGCCCGAATCTGGCGGGCGGGCTTGTGCCTGCGCGTCGTGTGACGAGGCATCTGCTTAACACTTAGGAAACTTGCGTAATGAAAAACAACCTCCTGGCGATGGTCATGTTGCTTGCTAGTGGCTTCGTCGTCTCTGTGGCCTGTGCCGCCGATGGCACCATTACCCTCACGGGTGAAGTTACCGGCACCACCTGCACGATCAGTGGCGGAACCGGCGGTGTCGCCGGCTCCGGGGCAAACTTCCCGGTCGTCCTGGACAAGGTACAAGCCAGTGCCCTGTCGACGGCGGGCGCGACTGCCAGTTCCAAGCCGTTCTTTATCTACGTAGGCGGTGGCGCCAGTTGCGCAGATGCGACCAAGGTTGCCGTGCTGTATGAAAGCACCAGCCCGGCCATCAACCCGGCCACGGGCAACTTGCGCAATACCGCCGCAAAAACCGCCGCCGCCAAAGTAGAAGTACAGATTCTCGACGGCGCAACCCTGCAGCCGATGGATTTGCGTACCGGCCATGCCTCGACCACCGCCACTGTCACAGGCGGGCTGGCGACCTTGCCCTTTGCTGCGCGTTACATTGCCACTGGCGGTGCGGCGGGAGTAGGGCTGGTGAGTACGGCGGTGCAGTATTCGGTGATCTTTCCCTGACAAGCGAGGGCGCGAACCATGCCTTGCGTACGTCTGCCCCTTGCGATTTGCCTGTGCCTGGCCTTCGCGCAGGCGCAGGCCGGGGTGATCATCAGTGGCACGCGCCAGATCTATGCCGAGCCGCGTCGGGAAATCACCGTACGGGTGAGCAACGATGACCAGCAGGCTGCACGTCTGGTCCAGGTGTGGATGGATGTGGGTAATGCACAACTGACGGCTGAACACAGTGATGTGCCATTTAGCATCAGCCCACCGGTGTTTCGCCTGGACCCGGGCAAGAGCCAGGCCATACGCCTGGCCTACACCCAGGAGTCGTTGCCCGGCGACAAGGAGTCACTGTTCTGGCTCAACGTGCTGGAGGTGCCGCCCCAGACGCGGTCTCCGCCAGCCAGCGCAGACGAAGCGCGCCAGAACCAGTTGCGTTTTGCCTTTCGCATTCGCACCAAGGTGTTTTTCCGGCCCCAGGGTTTGTCAGGCAACTCCCAGGATGCACCCGAGCAACTGACCTGGACCTTGCGTACCGGCAAACAGGCGGCGCTGCGGGTGTTCAACCCGACGCCATTCCATGTGACGTTTCATGAGGTGGCGCTGGTGATGGGCGGGCAGGTGGTTGCGACTGACCAACAAGGCATGGTCGCGCCCTTTGCCAGCCTGGACCTTGCTCTGCCTCCCCTGATGCAGGTGGTGCCCGCCGATGCACGGGTGCAGTTCCAGTACATCGACGATTTCGGTGGGTTCTCGGCACCCCGCTGGGCACCCCTTTAGCGACTTGAAGTCTGACTTATGTTTTTTTACATGCAACTGTGGGAGGGCAGGCGTTCTGCCCTGTGTCTTTGCGTCATCGTAGGGTTCAGCCAGTTCCTTACGGCTTTTATCTGCCCTGAGGCCCTGGCGTCTTCGGTTACCTTTGACCTGGAAGCGTTTTCCAGTGGTCTGGTACCGGGAGTCGATATTTCTCGTTTCAACCGCCACGACAGCCTGGCGCCCGGCACGTATCGCGTTGATGTGCGGCTCAATGGCCAGCCAGCCGGGCGTCATGAGTTGGCGTTTATCGAGCTTCCCGGCCAGGACGATGTGAGCCCGTGCCTGGACTGGCCGCTGCTGGCTCGGCTGGGTGTCGTGCAAAACAAGGTTGAAACTGACCGGCCCGCAGCCCCAGGCCCGCTGTGTGGGGGTCTCTCGCAGTGGATTCCCATGGCCTCCAGCAGCGTCGATCCCGGTGCCTTGCAACTGGCGCTCAGCGTACCCCAGGTCTACCTGGCGCCGACTGCGCGCGATACCGTCGACCCGAGCCAGTGGGACGAGGGCATCGATGCCGGGTTGCTCAGCTACAACTTCAGTGCCGCGACCATGACAGCGGGCAGTGGCGAAGACCGTGCCTACCTGGGCCTGAACAGTGGTATCAACCTGGGCAGTTGGCGCTTGCGGCACCAGGGCGCGCAGGCATGGGATTCGCGTGATGGTGCCCAGCCTTATCAGAATACGGCCATCTACGCGCAACGCAGTCTGGCGGCCTGGCAATCACGCCTGACCGTCGGTGACAGCTTCAGCAGTGGCCAGATCCTGGAAAGTACCCGCATGCGGGGCATCAGCCTGGGCACCGACGAGCAAATGCTGGCGCCTTCACAGCAAGGCTACGCGCCGGTGGTGCGGGGGATTGCCGACAGCAATGCAACCGTTACCGTCAGCCAGAACGGCTATACGCTCTACGAGACCACGGTGGCGCCCGGCCCATTTGTGATCAGTGATTTGTACCCCTCAGGTGGTGGGGATCTGAGTGTCAGTGTCAGGGAAGTCGATGGTCGCCAATACAGCTATAGCGTGCCTTTCTCCGTGGCGCCGCAACTGCTGCGCCGCCATGCCAGTCGCTACGGCATGACGTTCGGCCAAGTCCGCCAAAATGGTGTTGAGGGCCAGGCTCCCCTGGCGTTTCAAGGGGCGCTGCAGCATGGCGTGCTGGATGACCTGACGCTGTATGGCGGGAGCAGTTTTGCCCAAGGTTATGTCCAGGGTAAGGCCGGGTTGGCACTCAATACCGCCCTGGGTGCGTTCTCGCTGGACACCACCGGCTCCCGCACGCGGATCCCGGGGCACGATGTGCTGTCGGGGCGCAATTATGGCGTGGGTTACAACAGGCAACTGGCCCAGACAGGCACCCACCTGGTGTTGGGGGCCTATCGTTTTTCCACGGTGGGCTATCTGAACCTGACGGATGCGGTCAACGTGCGGGAGTTGGGGCGCCAAGGCCTGGACATTGGCACCTATGCCCGACAGAAAAGTCGTATCGACCTGACCGTCAGCCAGCAAGTGGGGGCCGGCACGCTGGGCTTCTATGCCAGCTCTACCCAGTACTGGGGCTCACGCCTGGGACGGGAGACCTCTTACAACCTGAGCTATGGCAACACCTGGCGCCGGCTCAACTGGAACCTCAGTGCCCAGCGCTCGCGAGTCGAAGCCCATCATCCGGCCAACCATCAGGAAGAAAGCGACCGGGTGTTCTTTGCCCGCTCGGACAACGCCGGCCATGTCGACAACCGCCTGATGATGACGTTGTCCCTGCCATTGGACAGCAGTCCACGCGCACCTAGCCTCAGCAGCACCTTGAGCCGTAGTACCGGCGACAGCCGCAGCAGCCAGCAACAGATCGCTATTAACGGCATGCTGGATGAAAACGCGACGCTCAACTATGGCCTCTCTGGCAGCCGCGCGTCAGCCCAGGGCGCCGCCGAAGGCAGTTTCAACGCCCATGCCGGCTACAACGCGAGCACGGCGGCATGGCGGGTGGGTTATGGACAGAGTCATGACAGCAGCCAGCTCTCGTTGAGTGCCGACGGCGGCCTGGTGGTACACGACGAGGGTGTGACGTTCTCGCACTACCTCGGCGAAGCGGCGGCCCTGGTTCACGTGCCTGATGCCCAGGGGGCACGGTTGAGCAACGGTCACCACCTGCGGGTTGATCGCAACGGCTATGCCGTGGTGCCGTCGCTGCGGGCGTTCCAGACCAATACCGTGGGCGTCGATCCGGACGGCAGTGCGTATGACGTGGAACTCCAGGAGACCACGCAGCATATCGTGCCCACCTCAGGGGCTGTCTCGCGCCTGCGCTTCGCTACCGTGGCGGGCCGGGCGGTGGTGGTCAAGGCCCTGCGGGAAAGCGGCAAGCCGTTGCCATTCGCCGCCCAGGTATTTGATGAGCAAGGCAGCGAAGTCGGGGTGATTGGCCAGGCCAGCAAGGCATTTGTCAGGGGCATTGCCGATCAGGGCACGCTCACCGTCAAGTGGAGTGAGACCGCCGCCGACCGTTGCTATATCCACTACCGCTTGCCACCCCAGGCAGTTGGGCGCCAGGCCCGTGCCGAGCTGGTGCAGGGAAAATGCGTGGGAGTCAGGGCTGGTCGAGAGGTGACCGCGCGATGAGCTGTAATATGCGCCAGTTGTTTCTAGTCACACTGATGTTCGTTGCGGCATTGGCTGCCTGCGACGTGCAGGCCAATGTCAGTTGCTATCCCGAGCCTCCTGTGGCGCTTTCCATCGAGTCCATCAGTGTGCCGGCCAGCCCGCGGATGGGGCAGGTATTGGGCAACCCCCAGGGTTATGCGCTCGATGCCCTCAACGCCGTGAGTTGTTCCTATGCCGCGGGCATCGTCTTCGATCACTGGTCGTACCTGAGCGTGGCCAGGAACATGCGGTTCACTGGCAAGTATTTTGGCCATTCCGGGTTGTCGCTGCCGATCTATACGACGGGCACGGTTGGTGTAGGTTTTGGTTTGATGGCACAGGACCGTGACGGCGGCGAGTGGAAGAGCATCAGCCAGGGCGTCACGATCCTGCGTGGCCCCATTCGGCCCGGCCTCGCAACCTGGGGCGTGCGCGTTCGAGTGGTGTTCTTCGTGACCGGCACGATTAGCGGCGGGGCGCTGTTTTCGCAGCCCTTCGCAGAGTTCAGGGTACATCCAGACTTCAACTCCCCCCATTTATTCACCTTCGGGTCTATCGTTGTCGGGCCGCCCCTCAAACCTACCTGCTCGGTGTCCACGCCTTCGGTTCCGATCAATCTGGACGCTGTGGCAGCTACGCAGTTCAGGGGCGTGGGCAGTGTCGCCGGCAGTGCCAGCCGCGATATTCAGTTGCAATGTGCGGGAGGGACGGGCGGCAGCCAAGATGTACTGCTGACGCTAACCGACCAGATCCAACCGGCCAACCGCAGCGATCGCCTGACGTTGACGGGCGATTCGACCGCCACCGGCGTCGCCCTGCAACTGCTCCATGGCAACGCCGTATTGAGTTATGGCGCGGACTCCAATACGCCGGGTAACCCCAATCAATGGCAGGCCGGCAGCACCGGCAATGGCACCTTCCAGATAACGCTGACGGCGCGTTACCTGCAAACCGAGCCGACGGTTCATCCCGGCACGGCCAATGGCCTGGCCACCTTTACCTTGAGCTACCGATGAGCTGGGCCTGGGTACGTCTGGCGCTGGGGGTATTGGGCGGGCTGGTGGTGTGGAGTGCCCGCGCTGAGATCGTGATTGACCGGACCCGTCTGATTTACCCGGCCGCCTCGGGCCAAGTCACGCTCAACCTGACGAATCAGGCGAATAGCCCGAGGCTGGTGCAGGTCTGGATTGACGCGGGTGATCCCCAGGTGCGCCCTGAGTACAGTGATGCCCCCTTTACCGTGACTCCGCCGATCCTGCGCATGGACGCAGGTCAAGGCCAGGCGCTAAGAGTGGTTTATCACGGGGAGCCAGCATCGGCGGATGTGGAGCAAGTCTATTGGCTGAATGTGCTGGGCATCCGACCGGCGACGGACGCAAGCCATGCGCTGCAGCTCGCGTTTCGCAGCCGGATCAAACTGTTTTTGCGTGCGCCGCTGTTGCCAGGGCAAGCGCAGGAGGCGGCCCAGGGCTTGAGATGGCGCTTGCTCAAGGGCAACGCCCTGCAGGTGCACAACCCCAGTGCTTATCACGTGAGCCTGGCCAGCGTTGTGCTGGGTGCCGATGGCCGTCAGTACCGCAATGATGACCCACCGATGCTTGCCCCCCGTTCCACCGCTACCGTCACCCTGCATGGGCCGTCGGGTAGTGGGGCGAGCGGGGCGTTGGTGCAATTCACCACCCTGGACGATCATGGCAACACCCGCACTCATGAAGCGCCGCTCAGCCCCCTGTAGGCGTTGGCTTGTCAGTGAAAGCCCCACGTTGCTCTCTGGTTCTTCGCCGGCAAGCCGGCTCCTACACAGCCTTTCGAGATAAAGGGAACAGTTGCTGCGCCATTTGGATAAAAGCCAGGGTCGCCGGCGAGGACTGGCGTCGGTCCAGCACCGCCAAACCGATCTGCCGCGCGACCTTGGGCGATAACGGCCGCTGTACGTAGCGTGGCTGGCCGTCCTGCGGCAATGAGGCCTGGGCCACCACACTCACGCCCGCACCCCGGCTGACGGTATCCAGGGTGCTGAGCAGTTGCGAGCAGCGATAGCGCACATTGGGCTTGAGTCGGGCACTGTGGAACAGGCGCTCCACCAACTCCGAGGAGCCCGCCTCAGTCAGGACAAACGGGTCGTGACACAAGTCCTTGAGCTTGACGCTGGCTTGATGGGCGAGGGCATGGCCCTCGGGCAGCAGGGCGACCATCTGGTCTTCGAACAGTGCAACGGTGTCCAAGCGCTCCTGCTCCAGCACCACAAAGCCCACGTCAATGCGCCGCTCTTCGAGCCACTGCAGCACTTGGCGGTCGGGGCCTTCATCCACATGTACCTCGATCCCCGGATGGGCCTGGCGAAAGTGTTCGAGGATCCTGGGCAGCAGGCGAATGGATGCCGTTGGCCCGAAGGAGCCGATGCGCAAGGTACCGCTTTTCATTCCTCGGGCATCGGCCGCTTCCTGTTGCAGCGTAGTGGCCAGCCCCAGCATCGCCCGTGCCCGCAGCAGCAGTTGCTGGCCGATATCACTGAGTTCGACCCGTGACTGTTGGCGGCGAAACAGTTCCACCCCCAGCTCCAGCTCCAAAGACTTGATGGCATGGGACACCGCCGACTGGCTGATGCCCAGGCGATGGGCAGCGCTGGTGAACCCCTGGAGTTGTGCCACCAGCGAGAAAATTTCCAATTGCGTGAGGGTCATGAGGTTTTACTCATTTTACGATGACTTGGCATTAGGAAAATAATACGCCAAACCGCCTCCCAAATACTCAGGATCCTTATGCCCGGTTCAACCTTTGTGCTTGCTGGTGACCGCCTGACCTATGCCAAGCTCGCGGCCGTAACCATGATCTGGGGTGGCACTTTTGTTGCTGGGCGATTCCTCGCCGCGGATCTGGACCCGCTGCTGACGGCAAGCCTGCGCTTTATCCTGGCGAGCCTGGCGTTGCTGCTGTTCATGGCCTTTGCCCGGATCCCCCTGGCGTGTCCGACGCCTGCGCAAATGGCGCGGTTAGTGCTGCTGGGCTTTTTCGGGATTTTTTTCTACAACCTGTGCTTTTTCTATGGCCTGCATTTTATCAATGCCTCGCGCGCCTCCTTGATTGTGGCCCTCAACCCGGCGGTGATTGGCCTGGCGTCATGCTGGTGGTTCAAGGAGCGCTTGGGGCGCAGCCAAGTGTTGGGTATCGCGCTGTGCCTGGGCGGGGCCGCGTGTGTGATTGTCAGCCGCAACCCATTGCTGTTGCAGGGCAGGGCTGATGCGTGGGTTGGCGACCTGTTGATTTTTGGCTGTGTGCTGAGTTGGGGCGTGTATTCCCTGGGTTCGCGCAAGTTGAACCATAGCCTTGGCCCCTTGCAGACGGTGACCTGGTCGGTGCTGCTGGGCACCTTGATGCTATGCCTCACCACCCTGGTGAGTGGCCGGTTGACGGTGCAAGCGCTGGATGCCATCCATTGGCCGCATCTGTTGGGCCTGCTTTACCTCGGCGTATTGGGCTCGGCCCTGGCCTACATCGGGTATTACGACGGTATCCGGCGTATCGGTGCGACCCGCGCGGGCGTGTTTATCGCCCTCAACCCGCTGACGGCCGTGGTGTGTGGTGCGTTGCTGCTGGACGAACAGCTCAGCACTGCGATGTTCCTCGGTGGGGCGTTGATCCTGCTGGGCATCTACCTGTGCAATAAACCCCTTGCGCCCGCCAGGGCATAGGGATTTGATAAGGAATACGGACAAAGCTGTTTACGCTGTGTAGAATCGGTTTACGCATACAAGAATAAGCGCCTGGCATCCCGCAGGCCTCGTCCGTCAGAGACGCCCGTAAGAGAATGATCCAACCATGAAGCTACTCGGGTTCCAACTCATCTACGGTGACTTCCTCGCCCGCAGCGTGCGGGGCATTTCCTGTGCGCCACCTGCCCACCTCATCCTTGCTGGCAATTAATTAATTTAATTCTAAAAAGATGATGAGGCGCCAAATCATGGCAGATCTATACGAAAACCCAATGGGCCTGATGGGCTTTGAATTCATTGAATTTGCATCGCCGACCCCGGGCACCCTTGAGCCGATCTTCGAGATCATGGGGTTCACCCAGGTGGCGAGCCACCGCTCGAAAAACGTGCACTTGTACCGCCAGGGCGGGATCAACCTGATCCTCAACAACGAACCCAACAGCATCGCTTCGTACTTTGCCGCCGAGCACGGTCCATCGGTGTGTGGCATGGCGTTCCGCGTCAAGGATTCGCAGCAGGCCTACACCCGCGCCCTGGAACTGGGTGCCCAGCCGATCCACATCGAAACCGGCCCGATGGAGCTGAACCTGCCGGCCATCAAGGGCATCGGCGGTGCGCCGCTGTACCTGATCGATCGTTTCGGTGAAGGCAGCTCGATCTACGATATCGACTTCGTGTTTATCGACGGTGTGGACCGCAACCCGGTGGGCGCAGGCCTGAAGGTCATCGACCATTTGACCCACAACGTCTATCGCGGGCGCATGGCCTACTGGGCGAACTTCTACGAGAAGCTGTTCAACTTCCGCGAAGCGCGCTACTTCGACATCAAGGGCGAATACACCGGCCTGACCTCCAAGGCCATGAGCGCCCCGGATGGCATGATCCGCATCCCGTTGAACGAAGAGTCGTCCAAGGGCGCAGGCCAGATCGAAGAGTTCCTGATGCAGTTCAACGGCGAAGGCATCCAGCACGTGGCCTTCCTCACCGAAGACCTGGTCAAGACCTGGGATGCGTTGAAGAAGATCGGCATGCGCTTCATGACGGCGCCGCCGGACACCTACTACGAAATGCTCGAAGGCCGCCTGCCAAACCACGGCGAACCGGTGGACCAATTGCAGGCCCGGGGTATTTTGCTGGACGGTTCGTCCGTCGCCGGCGACAAGCGCCTGCTGTTGCAGATTTTCTCGGAAACCCTGATGGGCCCGGTATTCTTCGAGTTCATCCAGCGCAAGGGCGATGATGGCTTCGGCGAAGGCAACTTCAAGGCCCTGTTTGAGTCGATCGAGCGTGACCAGGTCCGTCGTGGCGTGCTGACCACCGACTGACATGGTTTTTTGTAGGAGCGAGCTTGCTCGCTCCTACAGTTATTGGGTCAGGCTCTGCGCTGACGCATCAGGTGCTTGAACCCTTCAAACACCAACACCATCACCGCCAACCAGATCGGGATATAAGTCAGCCATTCACCCGGCCCGATACTTTCCCCCAGCAGCAACGCCACCCCCAGCAACAGCACCGGCTCCACATAGCTGAGCAGGCCGAACAGGCTGAACGCCAGCAGCCGGCTGGCGATGATGTAGCACACCAGCGCCGAAGCACTGATCAACCCGAGCATCGGGATCAAGGCGTACAAGCCTTTATGGGCATCCAGCACGGCGAAGCCCTGTTCGCCACTTTGTACAAACCAGAACGCCACCGGCAGCATCAGCGCCATGTCCAGCCATAACCCGCCCAGGTGGTCGGTGGCCAGGCGTTTGCGCAGCACGAAGTAGATGGGGTAGCCAATGATCACCAGCAGCGTCGCCCAGGAGAACCCGCCCACCTGGTACAGCTCGTTAAGCACGCCTATCGTGGCAAACACCACCGCGATCCATTGCAGCCGCGACAGCTGTTCGCCATACACCAGGCGCCCGGTCAGGGCCATGGTCAGCGGCAACAGGAAGTAGCCCAGGGACACATCCAGGCTGCGGCCGTTGAGCGGCGCCCACATGAACAGCCACAGCTGCACACCCAGCAGCACCGATGACAGCACAATTGCGCCGATCAGCCGTGGCTCGCCCGCCAGGCGCTGCAGCAGCGCCCAGACCTGGCGCCACTCACTGCTGAGCACCATGAAAACGGTCATGCACGGCACGGTCAGCAGCATGCGCCAGCCGAAAATTTCCAGTCCACTCAACGGCGTGAGCAGCGATGTGAAGTAATACATCACGGCAAACAACACCGAGGCCAATACCGATAAAACAACACCTTTAGACACGCGATCCTCGCGAAACCGATTCAAACGAAAGAGGGGGGAATTTCAGGTGGGAATATATTGCTTTTGAGGTGAGACGTTTGCTCTGTTTTACGGCATCTTATGGGAAATTTTCTCACGCCCAAGGTTCGCCAGCATGCCCGTCAGCCCCCAACCGCTCCTGGATGATTTCGACCGCGCGATTCTCAAGCACCTGCAACGCGACAACACCACCGCGCTGCGGGTGATTGGCGAACAGGTCAACCTGTCGACCGCAGCTGTACAGCGGCGTATCAAGCGCATGGAACAGGGCGGGGCGATCAGCGCCAATACGGCGGTGGTCAATCAGGACGCGGTAGGCAAGCCGATCACGATCCTGGTGGAGGTGCACGCCGAGCGCACCCATATCGAAGACCTCGACGTGCTCAAGGTGCAGATGTCGATCCCACAAGTGCAGCAGTGCTATTACGTCACCGGCGATGCGGACTTCATGCTGGTGGTCGTGGTGGAAACCATGAAGGCCTACGAAACCCTGGCCCGCACGCTGTTCTACGAGAACCGCAATATCAAATGGTTTCGCAGCATTGTGGTGATGGACCGGGTCAAGGTCAGCCTGGATGTGCCGCTGGACTGAATGATCACACCCTTGAAAACGTGTAGGAGCTGGCTTGCCTGCGATAGCATCGACTCGGTCTAGCAGATACACCGCGTCGACGCTATCGCAGGCAAGCCAGCTCCTACAGGGGGTGTTCTCAGGGACGGTGGATACGCCCGGAGACAAAGTGCCCCACATCATTGAACCCCGGTGTCGACGCATGCCCCGGCGTCACCAGCGAATCAATAAACGCTTCATCCTCAGCACTGATCTTCACCTCAAGCGCCCCGGTATAGGCATCCCACTGCGCCTCCGTACGCGGCCCGACAATCGCCGAGCTGACCGCCTGGTTGTTCAACACCCAGGCAATCGCAAACTCGACAATCCCCACGCCACGCCCCTGGGTGTACTGCTGGATCTGCTGGGCAATGCGCAGCGACTCCACGCGCCATTCGGTTTCCAGGATGCGTTTGTCCTGGCGTGCGGCACGGCTACCCGCTTGGGGGGTGATATCCGGCGCGTACTTGCCACTGAGCACGCCACGGGCCAGCGGGCTGTAAGGCACCACGCCCAGGCCATAGGCTGCTGCAGCGGTGATCTGTTCCACCTCGGCCTGGCGGTTGACGATGTTGTACAGCGGCTGGCTGATGATCGGGCGGTCGACCCCCAGGCGTTCGGCCACGCGTACCACTTCGGCAATGCGCCAGCCCCGGTAGTTGGACAGCCCCCAGTAACGGATCTTGCCCTGGCGGATCAGGTCGCCAATCGCCGAAATCGTGACTTCCAGCGGCGTGTCGTGGTCTTCACGGTGCAGGTAGTAGATGTCCAGGTAGTCGGTGTCGAGGCGGGTGAGGCTGGCTTCCAGCGCGTTGAAAATACGCTTGCGGTTCAGGCCGCTGCGGTTGGGCAGGCCGTCCGGCGGGCCGAAGCCGACTTTGGAGGCCACGACCCAATCGGCGCGATGGCGGCCGATGGCTTCGCCGACAATTTCTTCCGAGCGCCCGCCGGTGTAGACGTCGGCGGTGTCGATGAAGTTGATGCCCTGGTCCCAGGCTTTGTCGATGATGCGCAGCGAATCTTCGGTGTTGGTCTGTTCGCCAAACATCATCGTACCTAGGGTCAGTGCGCTGACCTTGAGCCCGGACTGGCCCAGTGTGCGGTAAATCATGGAGAACTCCTTAAAAGCGCAGACAGTTGCTATGCAATACCAGAGAGCAAGGCTCTAGAACAAGCCCGACGTCGGTGGCTCGCTGCCCTTGAGCCGATAGGCGCCGACCACTGCGGCCTTCCAGTGCCGTGGATTGTGGTTAGCCACGGTGCGCGCATTGCGCCAGTGTCGGTCGAGGTTATGGCTGCGTCCGGTAGTGGAAGCGCCGCCCACGTCAAACAGCAGTTCGGCGGCCTTGAGTGCGGACTCGGCGGCGATGTATTGCGCCTGGGCCACGTCGATGGCTGCGCGGGTCACCGCATCGTGATCCAGGTCGTGGGCCCAGGCCGCGTCGATGCTGTCAGCGGCCCGCAACACCACCGCTTCGGCGGCAAACGCGCGGGCCGAGATCTCGCCCACGGAAAGCTCCACATAGGGATCATCCACCGAGCGGCTGGCGCTGCTGTGCTTGATTGGCCGCGCATGTTCCTTTGCGAAGGCCACCGCATCGTTCAAGGCATTGCGCGCGATACCGGCCTGCACCGCGCCGAGGAACAGTTGCAGGAACGGCGTGATGATCGAACGCTGGCCTTCCTCCACCACCCGCGTGCGGATTTCCTCGCGGCGCACCAGCACGTTGTTCAGGCGTGTGGTGCCGCTGGCGGTCAGGCGCTGGCCCATGGCGTCGAAGTCATCCACCAGCTCCAGGCCTTCGCGGTCGCGGGGCACCACGAACGATACCGGTTCCTCGTTCTCATCCAGCGCAACCGCGCTGACCCAGTCGGCATATAGCGCGCCAGTGCTGTAGTACTTGCTGCCATTGGCGCGAAAGTGCTCGCCCTCAGGCACAAGCCGCGCGCTGACCTGGCCGTTGGCGCCGCCGATTTCCCAGCCGGCGTTGCCGAACACTTCGCCCCGCAGGTAGTGGGCAAAGCACAACTGGCGCTCGGCTTCGGACTTTTGCACCAGCAGGCTTTCGACAAAGGCAAAGCTGGGGCGCAGCGACTGGGCGATATTGGAATCCACTGCCGCCAGGTCGATCACGAACTGCACCACCTCGCGCACGCTGGACTCGCTACCGCCGTAGCGCTGGGGTATGCGCAGGGTCAGCAGGCGCGCCGCCGCCAACTGGCGGATCTGCTCATGGGGCAGTTGCCGGGTGCGCTCGCGTGCGGCGGCCCCCTCGGCGATCTGCGGCAATAACACGGCGGCGCGCTGCAACAGTTCTGGCACGGACAAAAAGCTCATGACAATCCTTATATGGCAATGGCGTAGGTAATGAAGTGGTGTTCGAGCACCGGGGCCGGCCGGTCGATCTGCGGGATGGCGTCGAGCAGGGCGCGGGTGTAGGCATGCTGGGGATGGTCAAATACGTCACGCACAGTGCCGCTTTCCACCACCTCGCCGTCCTTCATCACCAGCACCCGTTCGCTGACCTGGTTGATCACGCCCAGGTCGTGGGAGATGAACAGGCAGGCCAGTTTCAGGCGGGTCTTGAGGTCGGCCAGCAGCGCGAGGATCTGCGCCTGCACCGACACATCCAGGGCTGACACCGGCTCGTCGCACACCAGCACCTGGGGGTTGGGCGCCAGCGCCCGGGCAATGGCGATACGTTGGCGCTGGCCGCCGGAAAGCTCCAGGGGACGGCGACTGAGTACGCTGGCATCCAGGCGCACCAGCTCCAGCAGTTCCAGGGTGCGCGCCGGCCAGTCCTGGCGTGGCAAACCCGCCACTTGCAGCGCCTCGTTAAGCACCCGGGCCACGGTGTAGCGCGGGTCGAACGAGCTTTGCGGGTCCTGGAACACCACCTGAATGCGCTGGCGCAACTGGCGTCGTTGTTGACCGTTGAGCGCGCTCCAGGGCCGCCCGTTAAGCCACACATCGCCGGCGTCCGGGCGCTCCAGCCCCAGCAGCATGCGGGTGAGGGTGGTCTTGCCGCTGCCAGACTCGCCGACAATCCCCAGGGTTTCCCCGGCCCGCAGGCTGAAGCTGGCGTTGTGCACCGCGACATGGGGCTGACCGTCGGGGCCAATAAAGGTTTTTTGCAGGTGACGCGCCTCGATCAATGGCAGGTCGAAGCGCTCGACACGCGCCAGCTTCGGCGCTGCCCGGGCCGGACGCTGGAAATGCACGGCGCGCCCGGCCCGCAGCAGCGATTGGGTGTAAGGGTGCTGCGGATCATGCAGGATCGCCTCCACCGGGCCTTGCTCGACAATCACCCCGTGATGCATCACCGCCACCCGGTCCGCCAGGCGCGACACGACCGCCAGGTCATGGCTGACCACCAGCATCGCCATGGCTTGCGAACGCAAGGACTCCAGCAGCGCCAGGACTTGGGCCTGTACCGTGGCGTCCAGCGCCGTGGTCGGCTCATCGGCAATCAACAGGCGCGGGCCTGCGGCAATCGCCGAGGCAATCAAGGCCCGCTGTCGCAGCCCGCCCGAGAGTTGATGGGGGTACTGCAACGCGCGTAGTTCCGGTTGTGGGACACCCACCGAACGTAGCAACTCGATGACCCGTGCCTGGCGCTCAGCGCGACCCAGCTCAGTATGCAGGCGCAACGGTTCGGCAATTTCCTTGCCCACCGGGCGCAGGGGGTCGAGGGAGCCGAGGGCGTCCTGCATCACAAAGCCGATCTGCGCACCGCGCAGGGCCTGCCAGGCACGGTCATCCAACTGGCGCAGGTCAGTGCCGGCAAACGCCAGGCGCTCGGCCTGCACCTTTGATCCGGCGCCGCTCAGGCCGCTGAGGGTGCGTGAGGTCACAGTCTTGCCCGAGCCAGACTCGCCCACCAACGCCAGGCATTCACCGGCGGCCAGGCTGAACGATATACCCTTGATAACCGGTGTGTGGCCAAACTGCACCCGCAGGTTTTGCACATCCACTAACGTACTCATCGGGATTTACCCTCGCTGCGCGCCAGCCAGTCACGGCCAATGGCGGTGATTGACACCACGCTCAGGATGATTGCCACGCTCGGCCAGGCCACCAGCCACCAGGCGTTGGCCAGGTAGTTGCGGCCCATGGCGAGCATCGAGCCCCATTCCGGCGCGGGCGGCGAAGCGCCAAAGCCTAAGAAGCTCAAGGCCGCGCCGGTGATGATGTTGTGACCGATACCGATGGTGGCGAGGATCAGGATCGGCTTGATCGCATTGGGTAGCACATGCCTAAACACCACGGCTGCACGATGCCGGCCGAGGGTGGTGGCGGCTTCGACGTAGGGCGCATCGCGCACCACCAGGGTCTGCGCACGCACCATTCGCGCAAAGCGCGGGATGCTCGCCACGCCCACCGCGATCAGCGTGATCCACAGGCCCTGGCCCCAGAACGTGATGATCACCAGGGCCAGCAGCAAGTCGGGAAACGCCAGCAATACATCGATCAAGCGCATGATCGCGCCATCCACCAGGCGCGGGCCAAGGCCTGCCGCCAAGCCGAGGATGATCCCGGCGCCCAGGCCGATGGCCGTGGACACCAGGCCCATCAACAGTGAAGGGCGCACCCCGTGGATCAGGCGGGCGAGTACATCGCGACCGTTTTCATCGGTGCCCAGCCAGTGGCTGCTGCTGGGCGGCAGGTAGGCGTTGCGGGCGGCGGCAGCCAGTGGGTCGACGCCGGTCAGCCAGTGCGGCACGAGCGCCGCGACCAACAAGCCGATCACAAACAGCCAGGCCAGTGACAGGCCGGGGCGAAAGGTGTTCGGCAAGGCCAGGGTAAAGCGCCAGGGAGCTATATAGGTGCTCATGCCAGGCTCCTCGCATACTGACTCTGCGGATACGGCAACCCCAGGTGCTCACGCAACGTGCTGCCGCTGTACTCATGGCGGAACACCCCGCGCTTGCGCAGCAGCGGCACCACCTCATCGACAAACACCTCGACCCCTGAAGGAAACATGTCCGGCATGATGTTGAAGCCATCGGCCGCGCCCGCAAGAAACCAGTGCTCCAGGCTGTCAGCCACTTGTTCCGGGGTGCCCACCAGCAACCGATGGCCGACCAGGATGCGCCGTGACAGTTCGCGCACCGTCAAGCCTTCGCGGCGGGCCAGGTTGAGCTGGGCTTCGAGAAACCCTTGGGAGCCTTTCTCATAAGTGCCCACTTCACCGATCCGCGCCCACGGCAGCGGCGCATCCAGCGCCAGCTCCTCGGCCGGGATGCCGATCCGCGCGGCCACTTGCTGGATCAGGCCATGTTCGCCGTGGTAGGCATTGAGTTGATCAAAGCGCGCATGGGCTTCGGCCTCGCTGCTGCCGATCACCGTGGACAGGCCCGGCATGATTTTCAGGTGCTCGGGGTTGCGCCCCCATTGCCGAGCGCGTTGCTTCATGTCGCGGTAGAAGTGCTGGCCATCTTCCAGGCTGGTCTGGGTGGTGAAAATCGCATCGGCATACCGTGAGCCCAGGGCCTTGCCGCCCTCCGACGAACCGGCCTGCACCAGCACCGGGCGACCCTGGGGCGAGCGGGGCAGGTTCAGCGGGCCCTTGATGGAAAAGTGCTGGCCGACAAAGTCCTGGGTGTGGATCTTGCCGGGGTGTGCGTAGCGCCCGTTGCTGGCATCGCCGATGATCGCGTCGTCCTCCCAGCTATCCCAGAGCTTGAATGCGATATCGATAAACTCCTCGGCGCGGGCATAGCGCTCCCCGTGCTGCAACTGGTTGGCCAGGCCGAAATTCTGCGCGGCGGCGTCGGTGGCGTTGGTCACCACATTCCAGGCCGCGCGGCCCGCGCTGATGTGGTCCAGGGAGGCAAAGCGCCGGGCCAGGTTGTAGGGGTCGTTATAGGTGCTGGAGGCGGTGGCGATCACGCCGATGTGCTGCGTGGCCAGGGCTACGGCAGTCAGCAAGATGGTCGGCTCCAGGCGGCCCACCGGCTGCGTGGCCACATCGCCCGCCAGGGCTGGGCCGTCGGCGAGGAAGATCGCGTCGAGGGTGCCGCGCTCGGAAATGCGCGCGATATTGCGGTAGTACTCCACATCCAGATAGGCATCCGCCGGCACTTCGCCGACCCGCCAGGCCGCCGCGTGCGCGCCGAAACCGAGGATGTTCATGCCAATGCTCATTTGCGCTTTCATGCAAGTTCCTTGGGTTAGACGGCGCTGGCTTCATCGCGGGCGCTGGCATGCTCGGGGTGGTCAGCCACCGCCTGTTCCTGGGCGGCGCGCCAGGCGGCAGCGGGGCTGACCTCGTTGAGGTAGAAGTCGCCGAGGGCCCGTTCGCGGTAGATCGCCGGGTTGTGCGAGGCCAGGGTGCGGGCATTGCGCCAATGCCGGTCAAGGCGCCGCACCTGGCTGGTGGCCGAGGCACCGCCGACTTCGAACAGCAGGCTGGTGGCTTCCAATACCAGCGGCAGGATCACTTGCTGGGCCTGATAGGTGCGCACATCCGCGTCGACGTATTGCGCTTCGTTGATGGAGCCGTCGAGCACGGCCTCATGGGTGGTTTGCAGCACCTGCGCGGTGGCCTGTACCAGGCTGTCGGCGGCATAGGACAGGCTCGACAGCTTGCCGATCACCCGTTGTACCAGCGGGTCCAGGCGCGGGCTGGATTGCCCGGGAATACCGAACGCGCGGGTGCGGCCCTGGACGAACTCCACGGCATCGCGCAACGCGGCCCGGGCGATCCCGGCCAGGGTCGCGAGGTGGAACAACTGGTAGAACGCCGAGATATATGACTCGGCCCGCAATTCGCCGGGCTTGAAGCGTCGCAGTACCTGATGTTCGGGCACGGCTACCCGGTCGAAGCGCGTGGTGCCGCTGCCGCTCAGGCGCTGGCCAAAACCATCCCAGTCATCTACGCGGGTCACGCCGGGCGCATCGGTGGGCACCACCACGCTGATAAAGTCGGCACCGTCGGCGGCGGCCACGGCGATCCAGTCGGCATACAAGGTGCCGGTGCAGTAATACTTCTGGCCGTCCAGTTGCCAGCCTGCGGCGGTGGGCTTGAGCGTCACCGAGTTGGTGGTGGTATCACTGCGCTCGGCCATGGCTGCGCCCCACAATTGCCCGGCGACGACCTTGGGAAACCAGTACGCCTGGGAGTCACTGTCCTGGCTCACAAGCCGGCCTTCGACAAAGCCAAAATGCGCGCGCACGATCTGTGGCAGGTTCGAATCGGCACTGCCCAGCTCGATCAGCAAGGCGAACAGCTCAGGCAGGGTCGCGCCCAGGCCGCCCTGGCTGCGCGGTACGCGCAGGGCGCCGAAATCGGCGTCTTTCAGCCAGGCGACGGCGTCGAATGCCAGGGTACGCTCCTGCTCACGTTGCACCGCGCCCTGGGCAATGCGCTGGAAAACCGGGGCGAAGCGTTCGTGCAGTTGGGTGTCGCTCATGTTCGGTTCCTTACTTGAATACAGTATTTGAAGCTGTCGGTGATCCACTGTGGGAGCGGGCTTTTGTGGGAGCGGGCTTGCTCGCGAAGGGGGCGTATCAGTCAAATATTTATCAACTGACCCTCCGCCTTCGCGAGCAAGCCCGCTCCCACATAAAGCAGATGGTGTGAACCAGCCGTCATCGCGGTTTAACCCGTGGATCAATCAACCCGTTCAGCACATCCACCAACAGGTTCACCACCACATAAACCAGCGCCGCCAACAAGGTGATCCCCAGCACCACCGGCGCATCCTTGGCCACGGCCGCATCCAGCATCATTCGCCCGATCCCCTGGCGGGCGAACAGCATTTCGGTGACCACGGCTCCCCCCAACAGGCTGGCGAAGATGAACCCGGACAGGGTCACCAGCGGCACCAGGGCATGGCGCAAGGCATGGCGCAGGCGCACGGCGGTCTGCGACAGGCCGCGCGCGCGGGCCATGGCGATAAAGGGTTGTTCGAGGATGTCTTCCAGCTCTTGGCGCAGCACCTGGCTGAGCATCCCGGCAATCGGCAACGCCAGGGCGATGGTCGGCAGGATCAGGGTTTGCCAGCCGTTGGAGCCTGCCGGCGGCAATACCGGCCACTGGAAGGAAAACACCAGCAACAGCAAAATCCCCAGCACGAACGACGGCGATGACGACAGCACCAGCTCGCTGGCTGAAGCCACGCGGCGTACCCAGGGGTTGCGCTTGGCGGTGAGCACGGCGCTGGCCAGCGCCAGGCCGATGGCCAACAGTGCAGCGCTCAGGGCCAGTTGCAAGGTGGCGCCGATCTGCTTGCCAATCGCCTCGGTGACGGGAATACGCAGACGGTATGACTCGCCAAAATCGCCGTGGGCAATCCGACCCACGTAGCGCCCGTATTGCACCCACAGCGGCTGGTCAAAGCCGTATTCCTCGCGAACCTGAGCCAGTTGCTGCGGGGTGGGGATGGCGTCCGGCCCGCCGAGAATCGCCAGCACCGGGTCGCCGGCACTGAAATGAATGGCGACGAAGGTCAGGGTGGCCGCGCCCCACAGCACGCCCACGCCGGCCAGTAGTCGAGCGGCAAGCTGTTTCATGGTGCCTCCTGGTCCAGCCACACGCTGGTAAAGAATGGGGTGTTGTGCACGGCGTCGAAGATCAACCCCTTGACCGCCGTGCGATAGGCGATCAGCACCTGGCTCTCGAAGTCCGGTACCGCTGGCACCACTTCGGTCAGGCGTTGTTGCGCGGCGCTGTACAGGGCCTGCAGTTCGACCGGGTCATGGGAGCGGCGAGCTGCGCCGAGCAGTTGGTCCAGGTGCGGGTCGCTGAGGTTGCTGAGGTTGTTGCCGCTTTTGGTGGGCGAGGCCCGCGAGTCGCTGTGGTACAGGATGTACAGGCCGTCGGGGGTGTTGGTGTGCCAATAGCCGCCGCCGATGGCGTCATAATTGCCAGCGGTACGACGGTCGGTGAGCTGGGCCAGGGGCATCATTTGAATGCTCAGTTGCATGCCGACTTTCTTCACGTCCGCCTGCACGGCAACCGCGACATTGCTGGGGAATGACGGGCTTTCGAAGCCCAGCAGTTGCGCCGACAGGCGTCGGCCGTCCTTGACCCGATAGCCCTGGGTATCGCGCTGGGTCCAGCCGGCTTCGTCCAGTTGGCGGTTGGCGGCGTCGACGTCGTATTTCAGTACATCGCGGTAGGCCGGGTCGTAGAACGGTGTGTTCACCGCCAGGTAATCGCTTTTCGCTAAAAGCTCGCCGAACCCGGCAATCCAGGCCAGGCCGTCACGGTCGATGGCCTGGGCGATGGCCTTGCGCACGCGCACATCGTCGAATGGAAAGCGCAGGGTGTTGAAGGTGACACTGCGATACGGGCTGGCCATGCGAATCCGGTTGCGTACCACCAGGTTCTGCGAGGCGCGCATTGCTGCGGTATTTTGCGCCGGGGCATCCAGGGTGAAGTCCGAACGCTTGGATTGCAGGGTGCTGTAGCGGGTCATGGCCTCGGGGACGATGCTCAGCTCGATACGGTCCAGGTAGGCCGGGCCGATGTGCCGGGTAACCGGTGGTGCCCAGTGATAGTCGGCGCGCTTGATAAAGGTCGCACCTTGTTCGCGGGTATAGCTTTGCAGCACGAATGGCCCGGAACCGATGGGGTGCTCGGCGATGCTCTTGGGCGCTTCGCGGATCTGTTTGGGCGAGACCATGCTCAGCCAGGACTGCGCCAACACATACAGGAACGGCGAGTAGGGCTCGCGCAAGTGCGCCTCGAAGGTGTACTCGTCGATGATCCTGCCATCGATGTAAGGCGCGATATACGCGGCGGCCAGCGGTGATTTGGTCGCCGGGTCACGCATATGTTCCAGGTTGATCCGCAACGCCTCGGCATTGAATTTTGCGCCGTCGCTGAAGGTCACGTCGTCGCGCAGGTGGAAGGTGTAGGTCTTGCCGTCTTCGGACACGTCCCAGGACTTGGCCAGCCAGGGCGAAATCTTGCCGTTCTCGTCCTGATACAGCAGGCAGTCGTAGACGATCCGCGCCAGCCATTGCACGTTGCCGTGGTAGCTGGAATGCACATCAAAGGTGCCGGTATCCAGCGCCGCCGACATGCGCAGGGTGCCGCCCGGCGTGCCCTGGCGGGTTTCGTGGTAGTCGCTGGGGTCATAGCTGAGCAGGCCCTGGGCGTCCAGGTGCCCGTCGACCCGCTGCACCGAGCTGGGCGGTGGGGCGTCCGGCGAGCAGGCGCTCACCAGCAGCAACCCCAGGAGCAGGCCGAACCTGCCCCAGTGATTGATCGGCATCGTGAAGGCTCCCACCTTAGAAGTTGAACGCCACACCGGTGAAGGCGCCAAAGCCGTCCCCTGGATACAGCGCGGCAACGTCTTTGCCCTGGGCGTCGTAGATCGGCTGGATGGCAGTAACGTAGTTCTGGTCGGTGAGGTTTTTCACGTCCAGGTACACCTGCCATTTCTTGCTCGGGGCTTCATACCCCAGCTTGGCGCCGAAGATCGTGTAGGAGGGCGCATACAGGGTGTTGGCGTAGTCCACGGCGGTACTCGATACCGAGCGCACATTGACCCCGGCATAGAACCCGTCGGGATGGCGGTATTGCAGCTCGGCCTGGTACACGTGCTTGGGCAGCCCCGGCAGCTCGTTGGAACCAAAGCGCGCGTCGTTGCGGTAGTAGAAGTCGTTGAGGGTGTAGGCCTGGCGCAGGCTGACTTTTTCGCCACGCGCGCTTTGCCACAGCTCGGTGTCCAGGCCGGCTTCGATGCCCTGGTGGATGGTCGGGCTGGCGTTGGACGTCGAGTTGACCGCTGCTGTGGTACGGGTGGCTGGAATCACTTCGACGGTGAGCAGTTCATCCTTGATCCACGAGCGGTACACCGCGAGGCTGCCGTCGAAAATCCCGGCTTTGCCGCGCACGCCAAACTCGACGGTATTGGCCTTCTGCTCGGTGAGGGTCTTGGCGTAGTTGCTGACCACCCCAGAGCCTGAAGACGACCAACTGCTGGGCGGGTCGATGGAGCGGCTGACGTTGCCGAATACCTGGAAGTCCGGCGTGATTTCGTAGCGCAAGCCCAGGCGTGGCGCGACATTCCAGCTGTCGTAGTTGTAGTGGTCAGGGTAGGGCGAAGTATTGGCGCGGTCCGAGTAGCGCACTTCGATATCGCGCTTGATCTGGCTCAGCGACAGGCCGGTGGATAGCCATAGGCGATCGGTCAGTTGCAGGTCGTTGCCGGCGGCAAACACACGGTCGAACGAGCCGGTGTAGCGCGCCTGTTTCTGCAGGGCGCCGTAGGTGCTGGAAGCGGGGTTGCCGTTGTAGGTCTTGACCCCGGCCTGCAGGTGCTGGGTGCTGGTCAGGCTCAGGGACGTGTTGCTGGTATGGCCCTGGATCTGGTCGCTGCGGTTGTAGGTCAGCGACAGGTTCAGGTCGCGCCAGTCCCAGTAGTTGGGGTTGACCGTGCTCTTGCGGTACAGCACCTGCGGGTAGTTGTGGTAGACCAGGCCAAAATCCAGGGTGGCGTCATCGTCGAAGGTATAGGTGGTCTTGCTGCCGACCCAGGTCGACCCGCGCTTGGTCGAATCATCGCGGCTGGCCAGGGCCACCGGGTTGGTTTGCGACGAGTTGTGCTTGAGCTGGGCCTTGGTCAGGGTGCCGGAGCTTTCGTGATATTCCTCGCGGTAGCGCACGAACAGCCGGGTTTCCAGCTTGGGGTTGAAACGGTAGCCGAAGTTGGTCACCACGCCCTTGGCCTTGGTGAAGGTCCAGTCCTGGTAACCGTCGCGTTCGGAGTTGCTCAGGCTGACGTAGTAGTCACCGTTGTCCACCACGCCGCCGGTACTCAGTTGCTGTTTGCGCCAGCCAAAGCTGCCGGCCTCGAAGCGCGCGTGATTGCCCGGTGCAGTCAGGCCAGAGTGGGTCACCATATTGATCGCGCCACCCAACGACAGCGCGCCGTACTGGAAGGCATTGGCCCCGCGCAGCACTTCGGTGTAGTCCAGGCCCTGGGTTTCCAGCAGCTCATAGGGCGTGCCGCCGGAGCCGGTCAGGGCCAGGCCGTCGAACAGGAACTTGGTGCCTTCGCGAAAATACCCAGGCGAGGTATTGGCCCCGGAGCCGCGAATGGAAATCTTGATCGCATCGTTGCCGCCCGCAGACTGCGCGTACACGCCGGGCTGATAGGCGAGGGTGTCTTCCAGGGTCGCCGAGCGGCCGCGTTCGACATCGGCGGCCTTGACCAGGCTGACGCCGCCGGCCACCTCGTCGAGCTTGAGCTGGGCTTCTTCGCTGGCGGTGACCTTGCTGGCCTGCACCGTCACGGTCTGCAGGCGTGATTCCTCGGCGTGGGCCCATTGGGAGGCGAGGATCAAGGTCAGGGCACTGACGGTTTTAAACGAGCTGGAGGAGAGTTGAGGCAGAGGCCTTGAGATCAGCTTCAATTGTGCATTCCCTGTGATTGGCTACGAGTGGAGGCGAGTTTCTATTCGTATAGTCAATCTCTGGCAGGGATAGAGCAGAAAGCATGCCAAGACCAGAAGGGCGTTGTTGTGGGGTATTTGGTTTTAATCAGCGTGTCGCTTATGCCAAAAAACGACACCTGTGTTGAACTGCTGTTCGATTTTGAACAGTGCTGAAAAGCCCGGGCTAGAGGGGTTTTGGTTATAGGGTTAGATCATTCGACACAGCTATCACCGGCCTCGACAGCGGCGGCCTGCTGTAAACACCGAACCAGATGTGGGAGCGGGCTTGCTCGCGAAAGCGGTGGATCAGTCAACCTGTGTATTGACTGAGACGCCGTCTTCGCGAGCAAGCCCGCTCCCACAAAAAGCTGCTCCTACATTTTTTGACCGCGTCAGGCCTTCAGGGTACGGGTCATGCGCAATGCCAACACGCTACCCGCGACAATCACCGCTGCCAGCAGATACAGCGCCAGGTCGGTGGATCCAGTGGCATCTTTCACAAAACCCACCACATACGGGCTCAAGAAGCCCGCCATCTGCCCCATGGAGTTGATCAACGCCAGGCCGCCCGCTGCAGCGCCGGCGCTGAGCATGGCGGTGGGCACCGGCCAGAACATCGGCAGGCCGGTGAGGGCGCCCATGGTGGCGATGGTCAGGCCGAGGATGGCAATGGCCGGAGTGGTGGCGAAGTTCACTGCGATGATCAGGCCGACAGCGCCCATCAGCATCGGCACCACCAAATGCCAGCGCCGTTCCTTGCGCAGGTCGGCAGAGCGGCCTACCAACAACATGAACACCGCGGCCAGCAGATACGGAATCGCACTGAGCCAGCCAATCACCAGGTTATCGGAAAAGCCCATGTTCTTGATGATCGACGGCAGCCAGAAGTTGATGGCGTACACGCCGCTCTGGATGCAGAAGTAGATCAGGCCGAACGCCCAGATCGCCGGGTTCTTGAACACTTCCAGCAGCGAATCGCTGGTGGTCTTGGGTTTGTTGGCCAGGTCGGTGGCCTGGTCGGCTTCAAGCACTGCGCGTTCATGGGCGGTCAGCCATTTGGCGTTGGCGAAGCTGTCGCTGAGCAGGAAGTAGGCGAGAGCGCCGAGGATCACGGTCGGCACGCCTTGCAGCAGGAACATCCACTGCCAGCCCGCCAGGCCACCCTGGCCTGCGGCGAAGTGGTTGAGGATCCAGCCAGAGAACGGGCTGCCGAGCAAGCCGGACACCGGGATCGCCGACATGAACAGCGCCATGATCCGCCCACGACGGAACGTCGGGAACCACTGCGAGAGGTACAGCACCACGCCCGGGAAGAAACCCGCTTCAGCGGCACCGGTAAACAGGCGCAAGGTGTAGAAGTGCGTCGGCGTGGTCACAAACAACAGGCAGGTGGACAGGGTGCCCCAGGTGATCATCATCAGCGCAATCCAGCGCCGTGGCCCGAACTTGGTCAGTGCCAGGTTGCTCGGCACACCACACAGCACGTAGCCGATAAAGAAGATCCCGGCACCGAGGCCGTACACGGTCTCGCTGAACTTCAAGGCGTCGAGCATCTGCAACTTGGCAAAGCCGACGTTGACGCGGTCCAGGTAGTTAAACAGGTAGCAGATGAAAATGAAGGGGATCAGGCGCAGGGTGATGCGCTTGTAGACGGCGTTTTTGTCGTCATCGTTGGCCAGGGTAGCGGCGGCGCTCTGTGACATGGCGTTCTCTCTTTATTATGATTTTTCGCGATGCGAGGGTAACGTTGATCGCCCCAAGAGTCTCGGTCACGGGACGGTGCCGTGTCTTTGTGCCCCCGCACAGCGATCGATCCATTGCGCTGTGCCTTTGAACAATTGCGTAATGCAGCGCTTTCAAGGAATTTAGCCCCATGTTCGAACTCGATCATGACCTGGCGCAGGATATCGTCAATCGCACGATGGCCATTTTGCCCTATAACGTCAACGTCATGGACAGCCAGGGCCTGATCCTCGGCAGCGGCGAACCGGAGCGGATCAATACCCGCCATGAAGGCGCGCAATTGGTGCTGGCCAACGGTCGCGTGGTGGAAATCGACAGCCAGACCGCCAAGCACCTCAAGGGCGTGGCGCCGGGGATCAACCTACCGTTGCTGCATGACCAGCGTCTGATCGGCGTGCTGGGCATCAGTGGTGAACCGCAGTTGCTGCGCACCTATGCCGAACTGGTGCGGATGACCGCCGAGATGCTGGTCAGCCAGCGCCACCAGCAGGCGGAGCAGCAATGGCGGCGCCAGCGCTGTGATGACCTGCTGGCGTTGCTGCTGGCCGATAGCGGTGAATCGCCGCGCCTGGTGGATGAGGCCCAGCAACTGGGGCTCAAGCCGCAGTTGCCGCGCACTCCTTACCTGTTTGAATTGGGCCCGGGACAGACCGCCGAAGCGCTGGCAGCCTGGCTGGCATCGCGTTACCCGGACAGCTGGTGCGTCAGCTCCGCGCAGTTTTCGTTGCTGTGGTGCCGCCCGGCGTCGGTGCCGATGGACAACCCGCGCCTGCTGGAAAAGCTCGATGCCTGCGGCTGGAACGTCCTGCGGGTGGCTGTGGGTGGCCAGGCCGATGGATTGACGGGCTTGCGCCGCTGCTATCGGCGCGTGGCGGACTTGCTCGCCTATGGCCGCGACGTGCTGCCCCAGTCGCGCCTGCTGACCCTCAATCGCTACCGGTTGCCGGTAATGCTCTGGCGCCATCGCAACGACGATGCCCTCGACGAACTGCTCAACCCGTTGCGCAAGGTCCTGGCCAAGGACAGCAACGGCCAGTTGCAGGCCACGCTGCGCAGTTGGTGCGAGCACGACGGACAAAGCCAGGCCTGCGCCGACGCCTTGGGCATCCACCGCAACAGCCTGCGCTACCGCATGGAACGCATCGCCGAATTGAGCGGTGTCGACCCGTTGACCCTTGATGGCATGCTCGCGTTGTACCTGGGAGTGCAACTGCTGCCCCCAACCCCGTAGGCGCCGGTGCTTTTGTCGAAATGAACAACAAACCCCAGCCACGCTTGTGCATCGGACAGGCGTCATTGCCGGTGCCAACTGGCAGCATGGGCGTCATAAAAACCGGAGAAAGCCCATGAAAGTCATCATCGCCCCCGACTCGTTCAAGGACAGCCTGAGTGCCGAAGGCGTGGCCCAGGCCATTGCCCAAGGGTTGGCTCAGGTCTGGCCCGATGCCGAACTGATCAAGTGCCCGATGGCGGACGGTGGTGAAGGCACGGTGGACTCGGTACTCGCGGCCTGCCATGGCCAATTGCGCAGTTGCACCGTGCAAGGCCCGTTGGGCGGCACCGTTGAGGCGCGCTGGGGCTGGTTGGCCGAGAGTGCCACGGCGATTATCGAAATGGCCGAAGCCAGTGGCTTGCAACTGGTCCAGCCAGGGCAACGCGATGCCTGTGCCAGTAGCACCTTCGGTACTGGTGAACTGATCCGCGCCGCCCTGGACGCGGGTGCCCAGCGGATCATCCTGGCGATTGGCGGCAGCGCCACCAATGACGGCGGCGCCGGCGCCATGCAGGCCCTTGGCGTGCAACTGCTCGACGCCCAAGGTGCAACGCTGGCGCACGGCGGCCTGGCCCTGGCGCAGTTGGCCCGCATCAATCTTGAATCAATGGACTCGCGGCTGGCCCAAGTGCGCTTCGAGATCGCCGCCGACGTCAACAACCCCCTGTGCGGCCCCCACGGCGCCTCGGCGATTTTCGGCCCGCAAAAAGGCGCCAATCCACAACAAGTCGCGCAACTGGACCAGGCCCTGGGTCACTTCGCCGACCACTGCGCCGAGGTCTTGCCCCGGGACGTGCGTGACGAGCCGGGCAGCGGCGCGGCAGGCGGCCTGGGTTTTGCCGCCAAAGCCTTCCTCGGCGCGCAGTTTCGCGCAGGTGTGGACGTGGTCGCCGAACTGGTGGGCTTGGACGATGCGGTGCGCGGTGCCGACCTGGTAATCACCGGCGAAGGCCGTTTCGATGCCCAGACCCTGCGCGGCAAAACCCCGTTTGGCGTGGCACGGGTAGCCAAGCAGCACGGTGTACCCGTCATCGTGATCGCAGGCACCTTGGGCGACGGCTACGAGCAGATGTACGCCCATGGCGTCGACGCCGCGTTTGCCTTGCCTGGCGGGCCGATGAGCCTGGAGCAGGCCTGCAGCGAAGCGCCGAGGTTGTTGCGTGAGCGGGCGGCGGATATTGCGCGGGTGTGGCGGCTGGGCGCGCAACGCAGTCGCGGATGACAGCGCGTGCTATCGCTGCCTACACTGGTCGGCCACTTGTCTTTCAAAGGATGAAACACAATGCCTGCACCTGACTCCAAGATCGTGATCCAGCGCTTTGCCGAAACCCATCTCGAAGGCATGCATGCGCTCTACAACGAGCCGGCCGTGTGCCGACAGGTGCTGCAGATGCCGTTCCAATCACTGGAGGTCTGGCGCAAACGCCTGGCGGATACCAATGAGCGACTGCTCAGGCTGGTGGCGGTGCAGGCCGGTGAGGTGATTGGCAATTGCACCCTGGAGCAGTATTCGCGCAGTCGCCAAAGCCATGTCGGCGGTATCGGCATGGGAGTGGCTGTGGCCTGGCAGGGTCGGGGCGTGGGCACCCAGTTACTGGGTGCGGCGCTGGAGGTGGCCGACAACTGGATGAACCTGCACCGGGTGGAACTGACGGTGTATGCCGACAACGAGCCGGCCCAGGCGCTGTACCGCAAGTTCGGTTTCGAGACCGAAGGCCGGTTGCGCGATTACGCCGTGCGTGACGGCGTATTTGTCGATGCCCTGAGCATGGCTCGCCTGCGTCAGACCGCCTGATCCCCCAGGGCAAACGCCACCGCAGCCTGCGCATGCAGCTCGGTGGTGTCGAGCAAGGGCAGATCGCTGTGCTCGGGCTTGATCAACAGGCCAATCTCGGTACATCCCAGGATAATCGCCTGGGCGCCACGGGCCGCGAGGTTCGCGATGGCCTGTTGGTAAACCTGGCGTGACGCCTCGCTGATCACCCCGACGCACAACTCTTCATAGATGATCCGGTGCACGGCGCGGCGCTCGTCGGCGTCAGGCACCAGTACGTTCAAGCCCTGGGCCGCCAGGCGCGCCTTGAGAAAATCCTGTTCCATGGTGAACGCTGTGCCCAGCAGGCCGACGGTCAGGGTATTGGCCTTGACTGCCGCCGCGCCCGCGGCATCGGCAATGTGCAGGAACGGTACCGACACGGCGGCTTCGATCTGCGGTGCCACCAAATGCATGGTGTTGGTACACAGCACAATGCAGTCGGCGCCACCGGCTTGCAGACGGCGTGCGGCGTCTTGCAGGATCTGCGCCGCGTCATCCCAGCGCCCGGCGTGCTGGGCCTGTTCCACCGGGCCGAAGTCGACGCTGTACAGCAGGATTTGTGCCGAGCGCAGCGGCCCCAACCGGTCGCGGACCTGCTGGTTGATGATCCGGTAATACTCGGCGCTGGACTCCCAGCTCATGCCGCCGATTAGGCCGATGGTACGCATGCCAAGCTCCTCAAACTGTTAGGCGAAAGGCACACCTTACCCAACACGGGTGCGTTAGTCATACGCGGCGGTGCGGCATCTGCCATGATCGTTGTTTGCAGTCCCCGAGGAACACCGCAATGGACGATGTACAGCAACTGGGCGAGATGCTTCGTCATTACGCCGACAGCGAAGCGCACAAGCGCCAGCAGTTCGAGGTGCAGTCAGCCCACTGGACCCAGAAAATCACCGAGCTGTACGGCCAGATCGAGCAATGGCTGGCGCCGGTCAAGAGTGATGGCTTGCTGGAGGTGCAGCGTGAGGCCTATGTGGCGTCCGGGCCGAGCGTGCCGGTGGAGACTTCGACCTTCAAGACTGAGAAGTTGACCATTCATATTGCCGGTAAACCGGTGGAGTTCGTGCCGGATGTGATGGGGGCGGGTGGCTTGATTTCGTTGTCGGTGATGGGGCTGACCGCTGCGCGCTACGGCAGTATTTCTCTGGTATTGCTGCCGGGGTCCAATGATTGGCTGTGGAAGAAAACCAATGGCCTGAAAGACCCGGACACCTTTGCCTTTGATGCCAACTTCCTGGCCTTGCAGTTGCAGAGCCTGATCCCTCGCGAGCGCGGCTGATTCATCAAATGTGGGAGCGGGCTTGCTCGCTCCCACACAAAGCCCAACAGACCTTCAGACCTCTACGTTGCCCCAACCGGGCTTGGCCTCCTCAGGCGCCACCGCCTTGACCTGTTTGCCCGTCGCCAACTCCACCCGGCGTGCCACTTCCGGGTCGTCGGCAAACGGAATCAGACTGGCCTCATCCAAGGCTTCTCCCGACTGGTCCCGAAGGCAATATTCCACGGTGCCATACAGGCAGATCACCGCCGCCAGGTTAAAGATAACCTCCCACATCAGGCGATCTGCGCATCACGGTGCGCCACCTTCAAGTCCGCGACCCGCACCGTGCGCCAGGTGTTGTAGGCCATCAGCAACATGCCGCCGAGGAAGAACACGCCGCCGGCAAACCGCACCACAAACCCCGGGTGGCTGGCCTGCAAGGCTTCGACGAAGGAGTAGGTGAGGGTGCCGTCGTCGTTGACTGCCCGCCACATCAGGCCCTGGGTGATGCCGTTGACCCACATCGAGGCGATGTACAGCACCGTGCCGATGGTGGCCAGCCAGAAGTGCAGGTTGATCAGCGGCACGCTGTACATCTGCTCGCGGCCAAAGACTTTGGGGATCATGTGGTACAGCGAGCCAAAGGTGATCATCGCCACCCAGCCCAGGGCGCCTGCGTGGACGTGGCCGATGGTCCAGTCGGTGTAGTGGGACAGGGCGTTGACCGTCTTGATCGCCATCATCGGCCCTTCAAAGGTCGACATGCCATAGAACGCCAGCGACAGCACCAAAAACCGCAGGATCGGGTCGGTGCGCAATTTATGCCAGGCGCCCGAGAGGGTCATCATGCCGTTGATCATCCCGCCCCAACTGGGCGCCAGCAGGATCAGCGACATGGCCATGCCCAACGATTGGGCCCAGTCCGGCAGCGCGGTGTAGTGCAGGTGGTGAGGGCCGGCCCAGATATACAGAGTGATCAACGCCCAGAAATGCACGATGGACAGGCGATAGGAATACACCGGCCGCCCGACCTGCTTGGGCACGAAGTAATACATCATTCCCAGGAACCCGGTGGTCAGGAAAAACCCCACCGCGTTATGCCCGTACCACCACTGCACCATGGCGTCGGTAGCGCCGGAATACACCGGATAGGACTTGAACCAGTCCACCGGGATCGACAGGTGGTTGACCACGTGCAGCATGGCGATCACCACGATAAACGCGCCGAAGAACCAGTTGCCGACGTAGATGTGCTGGGTCTTGCGCTGCACCACGGTGGTGAAGAACACGATGGCGTAGGCCACCCACACCACGGTCATCCACACCGCACCGGAGAATTCGATCTCGGCGTATTCCTTGGTGGTGGTGTAGCCCAGGGGCAAGGTGACCAGCATGATCACAATCACCGATTGCCAGCCCCAGAACGTGAAAGCGGCAAGCCAATCGGAGTACAGGCGCACCTGGCAGGTACGTTGTACCGCGTAGTAGCTGGCGGCAAATTGCGCGCTGCCGGCAAAGCCGAAAATCACCAGGCTGGTGTGCAACGGCCGCAACCGGCCAAAGGTGGTCCAGGGCAAGTCCAGGTTCATCTCCGGCCACACCAGTTGCGAGGCGATCCACACCCCCATGGCCATGCCGATGACGCCCCACACCACGGTGGCGATGACGAATTGACGGACAACCTTATAGTTATAGGCCTGCCCGGTTGATGCTGTGCTCATGGTCAGTCTTCCACGGTTTCAAGTCCCGGGCACTGTAGGAAACCCATGGAAAACAAAACAGACTCAGAAAAACTACATTAATACGGATCAGAATTTATGCCATAAAACAGCGGGTATTCCTCGGCTGATATGGTTTTATGGTTTTTATCTTGGTCTGTAGCGTTTTAAAACAACAAACTGCCGAAAGCGAAATCGCTCACCATCGACTATGGCGCTTAGATCAACCGGGGTTCGGTTCACCGTTCGGCTGTATCTCACTACCCCCCTTGAAGTGCAGGCCTAGTTATTTCAAGGCCGGGTCTTGTGGATTCAACTGCTTCCACGATTGCATCACCACCTGCGCCTTGGGTTCCTGGCCGTTCTCCAGGTAGTACTGGATCAGCGACAACCGTGCATTACGGTTGTACGGTTGGCGCTTGAGCAGGTCTTCCAACTGCTGGCAGGCCTTGTCGACCTGGCCACCGTCGTGCAACGCCACCGCCAGCACAAAGCTGTACTGCCCGTTGCCCGGTTCCAGGCGGGCCGCCTCACGCAAGTGCGTCAGTGCCGGTGCCGTCTTGCCCTGGCGAATCAGCATCAGCCCCTGGGTGTGTTGCAGCAGCGCGGCCTCGGGATGCTGCTTGAGGTTATCGGCCACCAGGCGCCGGGCTTCTTCGCCACGGCCGTTGGCCTCCAGCCACTGTGCGAGGGTCACCAGTGCCGGGTAGAAGTCCGGATCGCGCAGCAGTGCGGTGCGCAGTTGGGCTTCGACCTGACTGGCGCGGCCGCTGGCCTGGTACAGCATGGCCAGGTTGAGGTTGGCTTCGGCGCGTTCCTGCAGGCTCAGTTGCACGTTTTCATACTCACCGATGGCCTGCTCCCAGGCCGGGCCCAGGCCTTGCGTCGCGACACTGAGCAGATCCCGCGCGGCGAGGATGCGCACCGCACGCACCGGGTCATTTAGCAGGGGGGCATACAGCGTGACGCGCTCGGCGGGTGGCACAAAGGCGCTGACCGCCCGTAGCGCACTCTCGCGCACCTGTGGGGCAGGGTTGCCCAGGTCCTTGGTCGCCAGTTTCAGCGCCTGTTCGCTCGGGTAGTTGACCAATTCGGCCAGCAGCGTGGCGCGTTGGATCGCCGGCAGATTATTGCGCGCCAACTGCTCATACAGCGCTTGTGCAGCGCCCGGCTGGCCGCCGCGAATCAACGCCAGGCTTTCATCGTAACGCGGGGCCTGGAGTGCCTGGCTGTGGTCCCACAGTTTGAATTGCGCAGTAACCCTGTCGCCGGCCTTGCCCTGGTGGCAGGCCAGGCAAGCGTCCGGGGTACCGAGCCTGGCGGCGCGCTCGGGGTTGGGAATGCTGAAGCTGTGGTCATGGCGAAAGTCATTGCCCATGTAGAACTTGCCGGGCATATGGCAATCGACGCAAAACGACCCGGGTTGCCCGGCGACATGACGCGTGTGCTCCGGTGCTTCGTAGTTCTTGGCCTGCAAACCCCGGCCATCTACCGAGGCAACAGCGGCCTTGCCCGCCGTGTTGTGGCATTGCAGGCACACGCCATTGCCGGGGGCCTTCAGTTGGTTGCTATGGGGGTTGTGGCAGTCGGTGCAACGTACGCCTTTGTCGGCCATCTTGCTCTGGGCGAAGGAGCCGTGCTCAAACACCTCGTCCTTGATCTTGCCGTCCAGGGCATACAGTTCGCGGGTGAGGGCGCTGGGCAGGTAGTCGTCCATCAGGCGCATGCCCACGGTATAACCGTCACCCAATGGTGCACGACGGGCGTGGCAGCGGGAGCAGGTTTCGAGTTCGACAGTGGCGTCCTTGTCCTTCAAGTCCACGGTAAAACCGGCGTGCAGCAGGTCGCCTTTTTTTGCCGCCCATTGCACATGGTTGGACGCTGGTCCATGGCAGGCCTGGCAGCCGACGCCGAGGCTGTTCCATTGGCTGTCGAAGGTGTTGCTGGCCGCATCGAAGTTGCGTTTATAGCCGGTGGTGTGGCATTCCACGCACATGAAATTGGCGTTCTGGCTCGGTTTGCTCCAGTGCAGCGGGTTCTTGAAGTTCACGCCTTGGCCTGGATAGAGGTGGAACCAGCGGTTTTTTTCGGTATCCCAGGCCACGCCCAGGGCCTGCAAACGTCCACCGCCGACGTCGATCAGGTATTGCTGCAAGGGTGCGATGCCGAAGGTGTAGGCGACCTTGAAGTCCATGGCCTTGCCGTCGCCACCAGGGGTGTTGACCCAGAATTCATCGCCCCGGCGAAAGAACCGGGTGGTCTCGCCTTCGCCCTGGAACGCTGCATTATTGAAGTCCGCCGGCACTGTTGCAGGCGTTGCCTGCTGCATCGCCAGTTGATGGTGCGACCCTTGCCAGTCCTTGGCCTGGGGTTGATGGCAAGCCTGGCACTGTTGCTCGTCGACCATTTGCGCAGGTGGCAGCGCCACCGGTTTGGCCACCGCTGCCACAGGTGCAGGCGCCGGTAATGGCAGCCTGGGCGTACTGGCCTGGAGGAACAGCCAGATCCCGGCCATCGCCAGCAGCACAACGGCAATCAACAGTGGGTAGAGATAACGACGGGGTGAATCACGGTGGGTAACTTTGGGCATGCGACTTCCGATGTCCGATGCGTTGACGCTCTACGGCGTGCTTTAGCTGTGTGCAGCTTTGACGCAGGTTGGATGCCTGTCAAATCGATGTTGTGAAATAAGCCGCACATGCGCGCAACCGGCAGGTTATTTCCCAAGAGTTGGCTATACCTGTAACTTCACGTTTCGACGATAAACACCAAGGAGTCGCACCATGAAGCTAGGGCTAATGATCAGCACACTGTGTATTGCCTCACTCGGGGTTGCCGGGTGCGCGAGTAAAGTCCCCCAGCCGGACGAATACTCGGGCTTTCTCTCGGACTACAGTCATTTACGCGAAGCCAAGTCGCCGTCGGGCGCAGAGGTGATGCGCTGGGTCGATCCCAAGCTGAATCTGAACCGCTACACCTCGGTGTACATCGAGCCGACCCAGTTCTTCCCCAAGCCCCAGGCCACGGCGCAGATTCCCGAAGACACTTTGCGCAGCATCAACGAGTACTACAACCAGGCGCTCAAGCGTGAGCTGGTCAAGTCACTGCCACTGGCCAATGCACCGGGCCCTGGGGTGATTGTGGTGCGGGCGGCCATTACTGCTGTCAGTCGCAAGACTGAAGGCCTCAAGCCCTACGAATTCATTCCGGTCGCCCTGGTGGCGGCAGCGGTCAGCACCGGCACCGGGATTCGCGATCAGGAAACCACCCTGGGCACCGAGGCGCAGTTTCTCGATGGCGACAGCGGCCGCGTGATTGCCCAAGTCGTGCGTAAAGGCACGGGCAAACCTTTGGACAACGATACCCAGGTCATGAAAGCAGCCGACGTGAAGGCTGTGATGGATGGCTGGGCGGCGGACCTGCATCAGTCGTACGTCAAGCTCAAAACCAAATAACCCGCCCTCACGGTAGGAGCTGGCAAGCCAGCTCCTACACGTCAATCGCCGAAAAACCAGCGGTAATACGGGTTGGCGCCATCTTCCTGCAACACTTGCCGGATATCCCGCCCCCACGCCGCGCGATCACCCTCGTAGGCATGCAGGCTGGCGCGGTAGAACTGCATCAGGCGTTGCTGCTCTGCGTCCAGGGTCCGCGAGAATGCCAGGTCGGCATTGCGCAGCGGTACGCTCACCCGCAAATCCAATAATGCCGGCAACACCCGCTTGATCTCCTGGCTGCGCACCCACGGTGCATATTCGATGCGCGGTTGATCATCGGTGACCGCCAGGGCCTGCCCGGCAAAACGCTCCAGCCCATTGCGATCGGTGACCCAGGTGGCCAGCAAGGTCGGTGCCGAATCAATGCCGACCTCGGCCAGGGCACTGCGTACCGGGGCTTGTTCAAAGCGCTGGCGGATGCGCGCGGCGTCCAGCTCGATAGGCTCCATGGAACCCACCAGCAGCATTTCGTGGAATTCGCTGGTCCACAGGCTGGCGTAGGGGAACACATCGAGAAAGCTGCGCACCAATGACTGCGAATCTTCGATGTTCTGTGTCGGCAGTGGCAGCCATTGGGCCAGCAGTCCGTGTTTCTCCAGGCGGCGCGCGGCCAATTGATAGAAGTCGCGCGAATACAGGTTGACCACGCCGGCGGCGGAGGGTGGTGGCGGCTCCAGGGTGATCAAGTCGTAGGCCTGGGGGCTGCGCAGCAGTTCCTGGCGACCGTCGCGTAAGCGCACTTGTACGCCGGGATCGCTGGCGGCGTTGTAGTTGCCCTTGAACAGGGGGGCCGCTTGCACTACCGCCGGCAGCAGTTCGGCGACCACCCGTTGCTCCAGCCCCGGATAGCGCAACAGTGCGCCCGCGGTGATGCCGGTGCCAAAGCCGATTACCAGCGCTGAGTGGGGTTCACCGTTATGGATCAGCAGCGGCAGCAGGGCCTGGATGCGCATATAACGCAGGGATGGCATGGCGTCGCCGGTATTGGAGACACCCTGGATATACAGGCGTTGAAAGGCCCGCGCACCTTTGCCCTGGGTCACCACGGCGACCGTGGCACCGCGTCCTTCCTGGTAAAACTTGAGGCTGGCATTGCGTGCGCCGGGCAGCAGGTTGGCCAGGCGGTCTACCGGGGTCAGCAGGGCCATGGCCAGCGACAACAGGCCCAGAGCTGCCACTGCCTGGCGCCGACCTTTTTTCACCGCATGCCCACGCCGTACTGCGATGTAACCCACTGCGCCGGCAATCACTGCCAGCAGGCCCAGGGTGTGCACCAGACCCAGCCAGGGAATCAGCACAAAACCGCAGAGCATCACCCCGACAATCCCGCCCAGGGTGTTGAACGCCACCACCGCGCCCACATCCCGGCCCACATGCGCGCTGCCCACACTCAGGCGCAGCGCCAGGGGAAACGCCGCGCCCAGCAACAGGGTGGGTACAAACACAATGCACAGGGCGGCCATCGCAAAACGCGCGCTCATGCCCGCCAACTCAAGGCCGCCCAGGCTCAGCACCAGTGCCTCGGCCTGGGTTTGCAACAGCACCAGCCAACGGCCCAGCAGGGCGATTTCCAGCAGGGCCACCAGCCCGGCCCCGGCGATCAACAGGCCGAACACGCCCCAGGGATCGCGAAGGCGCTCGACCCGGCGTGCCATGAGCTGACTGCCGATAAACAACCCGGCCAGGTAGGTGGCCAACACCACCGCAAAGGCGTAGGTGCGGGTGCTCATGAACTGCACGATCGATTGCGACCAGACCACTTCGTAACCCAGGGCCACGCCACCGGCGATGGCATACAGCACCAGTGCCAGGCGCGCCGGCTGCGTCTTGGACGGGACGCTGGCCGCCGTCGCGCGATGACGCACATACAACAACGCGCCGACGGCGGCCAGCAGGTTGAGCAGGGCGGCCACTAGGGCACTGCCGCGCACGCCAAAGGTGGCGATCAGCACAAAGGCGGTGAGCAAGGTGCCGACGATCGCCCCGGCGGTGTTCGCGGCATACAGTCGGCCACCGGCCTGGCCCAGGTCCTTGGCATCGACGTTGAGGGCGCGTACCAGTACCGGCAGGGTGCCGCCCATCAACAAGGCGGGCAAACCGACCAGGACGAAGGGCAGGATCCAGGCCAACAGGCCGATGCGTTGCTCCAGCCAGGCAAACGGGCTGGCGGCCATGCCCAGGGCCAGCGTGGCGCTGACCCCCAGCACGGCGACAAAAATTTCCAGTGCCGCGTACAGCACCAGCGGCCGGGCGAGACGGTCGGCCCAGCGGCCAAACAGCAGGCTGCCCAGGGCCAGCCCGGCAAAGAACGCACTGATCCCAGTGGTAATGGCATAGACCTCGACCCCGACCACCAGCGACAGCTGCTTGATCCATAGCACCTGATACACCAGGGCGGCGGCGCCGGAGGTGAACAGCAGCAGGGCGGGGATCAGCAGGGTGGAGGTGATTTGAGTTTGAACCATGGCAGCGGAGCGTGAAGACATTGAGTGGAGCCCCCTGTAGGAACGAGCTTGCTCGCGAAAAACGCCAACGATTACGCGCATATTCTGGATAAACGCGGCGCGCTTGCATTTTTCGCGAGCAAGCTCGCTCCTACATAAAAATGCCGCTCACCCTGGGTGAGCGGCGTTCAGCCCTTTATTGTGCAGGCTGTGCTTTAGCCTTCTCGGCAATCTTCGCATCCACCGCTGCACGAATCTGGTCGATGCTGAAGCTCGCCGGTTTCTGGCTCGGTGGGTATTCGACAAAGGTTTGGAGGAACTTCGCCGATTTGGTCACCGCTACCGCAACCAGGTAGACGTTTTTCGTGCTCCAGTCGTAATACTGATCAGAGACGATGTCTGCCCGCTCAAACGGGTCCATGCGCAAGTTGAAGATCTTCGGTACCCGCAGACACACGAACGGCTCGCTCCACACCTTGAACCCACCGGGTGCGCGCTGTTCGCAGTACACGGCTTTCCAGTTGCCAAAGCGCGCCGAAACCAGCACCCCGTCATCGTTGAAGTAGTAGAACTCGTCGCGTGCGCCCTTGGGTTGCTGGCCTGTCAGGTACGGCAGTTGGTTGAAACCATCCAGGTGCACCTTGAAATTGCCACCGCCTGCGGTGGGCGCCCAGCCTTTGAGGAGCTTGTCCTTGACCTCGGCATCACCCGCAGCCGCGAGCAGGGTCGGGAACCAGTCCATGCCCGAGAACATCTCGTTGGAGACCTCGGCTGGCTTGATCTTGCCCGGCCAGCGAATCATCGCCGGCACGCGATAGGCACCTTCCCAGTTGGAGTTCTTCTCGTTGCGAAACGGCGTGGTCGCCGCATCTGGCCAGGAGAACTGGTTCGGCCCGTTATCAGTGGTGTAGACCACGATGGTGTTGTCGGCGATTTTCAGGTCGTCGAGGGTTTGCAGGAGTTTACCGACGTCGCCGTCATGCTCCAGCATGCCATCGGCGTACTCGTTGCCGGGCATGCCGCTCTGGCCCTTCATCGACTCACGCACATGGGTGAACAAGTGCATGCGGGTGGTGTTCATCCACACAAAGAACGGCTTGTCGGCCTCGGCCTGTTTCTTGATGAACGCCTGGGCGGCGGCGGTGGTTTCGTCGTCGATGGTCTCCATGCGCTTGGTGGTCAAGGCGCCGGTGTCCTCGATCTTGCCGTCGGCAAAACTGTGGATCACCCCACGCGGCGAGTTGGCCTTGACGAAGTCAGGGTCATCCTTGGGCCAATAGGGCCGCTCGGGTTCCTCTTCAGCATTGAGGTGATAGAGGTTGCCGAAAAACTCGTCGAAACCGTGGTTGGTCGGCAGGTATTCGTCTTTGTCACCCAAGTGGTTCTTGCCGAACTGGCCGGTGGCATAGCCCAGTGACTTGAGGGCCTGGGCGATGGTGATATCGCGCTTTTGCAGGCCCACCGATGCGCCCGGTGCGCCGACCTTCGACAAGCCCGTGCGCAACGGCGTCTGGCCCGTGATAAAGGATGAACGCCCGGCGGTACAGCTGTTCTCCGCGTAGTAATCGGTGAACATCATGCCTTCTTTGGCGATGCGGTCGATATTCGGGGTCTTGTAGCCCACCACGCCCATGGAATAGGCGCTGATATTGGTTTGCCCGATGTCATCGCCGAATATCACCAGGATATTCGGCTTTTCGGCGGCCAAGGCGGTTGCCCCGGCCCCCATCACTGAAACCGCCACCAGGGCCAGCTTCGGTAGCCACTTGCGTATGCGAGTCATAAGACCTGCTCCTTTATCGGCTTGAGCCGCAGTACCTGCGACCAACGTTTAGTACAGTCCATCGCGACGTCTTTTCTTATTGCACCTGCTGTTGCACCACCGGCTCGAAGGGGTAGATACGGCGCCATTCGGCGGCCATATCCACCACGGTCCAACCTTGGGTGTTTGCCTCATCCAGCGCCTTGTCCAGGCGCCCGACGGAAGATTTGCGGTCATAGGCCCACTCGCGCGTGGCGTCGGTGTGGTGCACCAACCCCATCAAGCGTTTGCCTTTGCCAGCGGCCGTCCACTGCAGCATCTGCAGGTCGCCGTCGGAGTTGCCGAACGCCAGGATCGGGCGTCGGCCGATGATCGCGTCGATGCTTTCCGGCTTGCCCGGGCCATCGTCGTTGTGGGCCAACTTGGCAGTGCGCAGGATTTGTGGGGTACCGTCGGTGATCTGGAACTGGGTCACGAAGGTGCTGCCGATCACCTGTTCCGGCGGCACGCCGTAGACCACTTCGGCAAAGGCGCGCATGAATGCGGTGTCGCCACCGGAAACGATGTAGGTCTTGAATTGCTGGCTGCGCAGGTAGTCGAGCATTTCCAGCATCGGCTGGTAGATCATCTCGGTGTAGGGTTTGCCGGTTTTCGGGTGGCGTGCCTGGGTCAGCCAGGCCTTGGCATTGGCGATAAAGGTCTCGGTGCTGATCCCGGTATGGGTCGCGCCGATGATTTTCAGCAGGCCGTCCATGCCGCTCTGGGCCAGGGCCTGATGGTCGTTTTCCAGCACTGCCTTGAAGGGCTGGGTGGTGTGCCAGTCCGGATGCTGGGGCGCCAGGCGTTTGATTTCATCGAACGCGAACAGCACCTGGAAATACGCCGGTTGCTCGGTCCACAGGGTGCCGTCGTTGTCGAATACGGCGATGCGCTCGGCTGGTTTGACGTAGTCCGTCGAACCCTCGGTGGTCACCGCCTGGACGAATTCGATGATGTGCTGTTTGCTCGGGCCCTCATTCCAGGAAGGCAGTGGGTCGGCGCCCAGCACCGGGAAGCTCAGGAGCAGCAGCAATGGCAGGGAGCGGCGCAGAGATGTCATGGGAAATCCTTTTCGCGACGAGGGTTCAGTGGTTGCAAGCGTAGTTGACGGCAGACCCAACGCAATGTTGTCCAGGCCCGTCGCCACAGAGGGGGAACCCGTGGCCACAGCACGCGGAGCAGGTAGCCGGCGAGCGCCAGCAGCACCAGCGCCGCGCTCCAGGCCAGGGCATGGCGCGACAGTTGCCAGCGGCTGTGCTGGCCGAGGTCCTTGAGGTCTTGGGCGATGGAAAAGGTCGGGGCGTAGGTGCTACCGGCCAGGGCTTCGACGTTGATGGCCGGCAACTGCGCCACTTGCAGGCGATGGTTGCGGCTGTCCCACCATTTCACGCGGATCGCGGGTAGTTGGTAATGCCCCGCCTGTTCGACCCGGTACACCCAGCGATCCACGCGCTGCCCGCCAGTGAGCGTGCCGCGCCCGTCATCCAGGTTGCTGATAATGGGCGCCTGGGGGTAAGCACGCAGGCCTTGAATCGTGGCCTGGGGTGGCCCGGCCAAGGACAGCGCCGGGGTGTTGTCGGCTTGCAGGGTGACGGTGCGGGTCAGGCTGTCGCCGACGTGCAAAGGGCTCGCCGAGGTGCTGAGCTGTTGTGCCAGGCGCACGCCGGCGGCCACCAGCAGGTGTTCGCCGGGGGCGAAACCGGGCGGTCGCGAGGCCTTGAAGGCCAGTGGCGTGCTGTGGGCGATCAAAGGGGCGCTGGCCTGGCCCGGCTGGGCGCTGATGGTCAGGGAGGGCACGTTGAAGTCCTGGGCCACATTGGGGGTGATCCGGTAGCGGTAGCGCATGCCAAAGAAGGTCTGGCCGTCGATCACCTGGGTCAGGTGCTCGGACTCGCCGCCCGGTGCATCCACCCGCGCCCCCGGTAATTGCAAGGCTGGCAGGCTGGCGGCGGCAGTGAACCAGGTGTCGGTAAGCACATCGACCTGCAACTGCACTTGTTCGCCCACCACCACCTGCGGGCCGGGCAGCAGTTGCACTTGCACCTTGAGTTGCGGCTCGCCCGCCCAGAGCGGGGCGCAGCACAGCAGGCCGAGCAGGGCGTACTTATTCATGGCCCGCACCTTGATCCTGCAGGCTGAATTTACGTCGCAGGAAATTGGCCGGCGAAGTGCTCAGGTTCTGCAGCCACAAGGCATCACTGCTGGCCTGTTCGGTCTGCACCGTCTTGGTCTGGCCCTTGCCGGGCGTCTTGTCGAACTTGAGGGCGTCGGGCTTGACCTCGGGGGTGTTGTCGGCTGCGCTTTCGGTGTCTTTTTTCAAGGCCATGGCCAATGCCAGGTTGGCGCTGGCCTGGGGAAAGTCCGGCTGATGCTGCAAGGCTTGCTGATAGGCGCTGATGGCCTCGTCGAACTTGAAGCGGCGCACGTAGATATTGCCCTGGTAGAACGCTGCCTGCGCGGTGTCGAGTTGGGCGAAGGTGGCCAGGGCCAGGTCATAGTCGGCAGCGTTGTAGGCGGCGATGCCTTTCCAGTAGGGGTCGACAAACAGTTGGGCGGCGGCGGGGTAGTGATGGTGCTCAAAGGCCCAGCGCCCTTGTTGATCGGCAGTGAGGAACGCATCGGCCAGGGCATTGGCCTGGGCAGGCTGGGGTGGCAGGAGCAGCCCCAGCAGTAACACGGCAACCCAGTTCAGGCTCCAGCCGCGACGAATGCACAGCAGCGCCACCAGCAACAGCGGCCAGCAGAGCCAGTAACCGGCGTCTTTCCATTGCAGGGCGCGCTGTTGCTCATCGACATCCTGGAAATGCTGCTGGGCGTGCAACTCCACCCAGTCCAGGTCGTCGTCATTGAGGGTCAGGCTGCCCAGTGGTGCGTCGGTGGCCGCGGCCAGTTGTTTCAGGGCCGGGGCGTCAAAGCTGGCGGGATTGCTGCCTACGGCCAGGATCAGTACTTGCAGCGGGCTGTCGGCCAATAACGCCTTGAGGCGCGGCAGTTGCGTGGCGTCGGCACCGTCACTTATCAGCAGCAGGGTACCGGGGGCTTGTTCTGCCGCCAGCAGGCGCTTGGCCTGCGCGATAACCCTGGCCACGTCCTTGCCCGGCCGGGTGAGCAAGTCGCTGCTCAAGGCCTGGATAAAGCTGTCCAGCAACGCCGGGTCATCGGTGGGCGGCAACACCAGGTGCGCACTGCCGGCGTAGACGATCAGCGCGGTGCGCGCGCCGCTGCGGCGCGCAATCAGGTCGTGCAATGTGTGCTTGGCCGCTTCCAGGCGGGTGGGTGGCACGTCGATGGTGTCCATGGACGGCGACAGGTCGAGGGCAATGATCAACGGCGCACGGTTTTCCAGGAAGTTCGGGCGGTCCTGTTCCCAGGTCGGCCCGGCGGCGGCGAGGGCGCCGAGCACCAACAGTGCACTGGCCAGATGTACGGGCCGCAGGCGGTGGGGGTCGCTGGGCATCAACAGCAGATGTGGTAACAGATGGGGCGCAATATTGCCGCGCAGACGGTGTTGCAGATCGCGGCTGCGCCGCCACAGCATCGGCAACAGCACTCCGATCAGCGCCAGCAACAGCCAGGCCGGGCGCAGCAAGTGCAAGTCACTGAGGTTGAACGCCATCAGCGGCCTCCCGTCTTGGGCGGTGCGGCCATGCCGCGGCAATCAGGTGATACAGCGCAAACAGGCTCAGGGCCGCGGTCAGCGGCAGCCAGAACAGATCGCGCTTGGGCTGGTGGCTGAGGGTTTTCACTTGATGAGGGGTGAGTTGGTCCAGGGTGGCGTAGACCTGGTCCAGGGTGTCGCGGTTTTCGGCACGCAAATAACGTCCGCCCGTGGTTTCGGCAATCTGCTGTAAGGCACTGAGGTTGACCTTGGCTTCGCCCGACGCACTCGGGTCGCCAATGCCGATGGTATGGATCACCACACCTTTGGCTGCCGCCATGCTGGCCGCGTGTTCCGGGGTGATGGCGCTGCTGGTGTCGTTGCCGTCGGTGAGCAGGATCAGCACTTTTTCCTGTTCGTGGGCCGCGTCCAGCAGTTTCAGGCTCAAGCCGATGGCATCGCCAATTGCGGTGTTGGGCCCGGCCATGCCGATGCCGCTGTCATCGAGCAACAGCGCCAGGCTGGCGTGGTCCAGGGTCAATGGCGCCTGGGGATAGGCGCCGCTGCCGAACAGGATCAGGCCCAGGCGATCATCCTTGCGGCGCTGGATAAACCCCTGCACCACTTGCTTGACCGCCGTCAGACGGTCGATTTTCTGGCCACTGGCGTCGGTGAAATCCTCGGTCTGCATGGACTGGGATATGTCGATGGCGAGCATCAGGTCGCGCACCGGCTGTTGGTGTTCGATGGGTTTTTCGACCCAGACCGGGCGGGCGATGGCCAGCACCAGCAGGCCCCACACCAACAGGTTGAGCATCAGTTGCGCGCGATTGCCTTGGCTGCCAGTGGCCGCAGGTTTTTGCCCCACAGCACGGCTCATGCCTGTAAAAAACGGTACACGTACGGCGCTGCGGGCCTCGCGGTAGTCGGGCAGGTAGCGCCAGGCCAGCCAGGGCAATGGCAGCAGGAGCAACAGCCAGGGGTAATCAAGCTGCCACATGATGGCCCTCCACCCAGGTTCGGCATTGGGCCAACAGGCGCGTGCGTTGTTCCGGCGATAGCGCGTCGACCGGGGCGTAAGCCAACTCGGCCAGTTGCCGGCTGAGGTCTGCCGGCACATCTGCGCCGCCATGGCGTTGCAGGAAGGCTTGCCACTGGGCGCCATTGAGGGTCGGCACGCGTTGCTGCTCCTCGGGTGCCAAGGGCATCGACAGGGCCACGCGCTTGAGCAGCGTTGGCAGCTCGCGTAGATCGTCCAGGGCATCCAGTCGCGCCAGGGCTTCACGGCGATAGGCATTGCGTCGCCATTTCAACCAGGCCCGTGCTGCCCACGCCAACAGGCCCAGGACCAGCAGCCCCAGCAGGACCCACCAGCCCCAGGTCTGCGGCCAATAGCTGACGGGCGCGGGCAAGCCCAGCTCTTGCAACTGTTCGATGCTCGGCACCTGACTGTTCAACGACGCCTGCCCAGTTCGTCACGCAACTGATCGGCGGCGGGCAGCGCGGTGCTGAACATCAGCAACGGCACCTGGCTGCGGCGCAACAGGCTGGCAACATCCTTCAGGCGCCCGCCCAGAAAATCCCCCAAGGGTTGGCGCACCTGCTGTTTCTGCACCGCCAGTTCCACTTGCAATTGGCCTTGGGTCACGCGTAGTTGGCCGGTTCTGGGCACGTTGAGGGCCAGTGGATCGTAGACTTGCAGGGCGATCACATCATTGTGGGCCGACAGTTGCCGCAACAGCTGCAGGGTGCGCGGCCCGGCGCCGGCAAAGTCGCTAACGATGCAGATCAAATGGTCATGCCCGGCCAGGGCCAGGCACTGCTGCAAGACCTTGTCCAGTTGCCCGTCGCCTTCATGGTCGGGATTGCTGGCGTTGAGCGCCTGGTTATGTTGCACGATGCAGCTGCACAGGGCTTCGACCCGCTTGCGGCTGCGCAGCGGGGCCACGGCGTCGATGCGCTCATCGTTGAACACTACGCCGCCAACCCGGTCGCCTGCGTCGAATACCATCCACGCCGCCAGCGCCCCCAACTCGGCGGCGACTGCCGATTTGAAGCTGCGCACCGAACCAAAGAACATCGACATGCGTTGGTCGACCACGATCAAGGCCGGGCGGTCGCGTTCCTCGGTAAAGGACCGCACCACCGGCTTGCCGGTGCGCAGGGACGCCCGCCAGTCGAGGTGACGCAAATCGTCGCCGGGTTGATAGCGCCGCAGCTCGTCGAAGTTCAGGCCGCGCCCGCGCAGCCTGGAGGCATGGTTGCCCGCCAGGAGGCTGCCCCGGGGTTGGCGCGCAATGAAACTCAAGCCCCGTGCCTGGAACTGCAGGGCCATCAACTGCCCGAGGGACACGTAGACCTGGCCGTCGGCGTTCATGCCGGGAGCGCCACTTTGGCCAGGAGCCGGTCCAGCACCTGATCGGCGTTGACGCCATCGGCCACGGCGTCGTAGCTCAGTTGCAGGCGATGACGCAACACCGGGTGGACCACGGCTTGCACGTTGGCTGGCGTCACGAACGCCTGCCCCTGTAACCAGGCGTCGGCACGCGCGCAGCGGTCCAGGCCGATACCGCCCCGAGGGCTGGCGCCGAGGCTGATCCAGCGCGCCAGGTCCGCATCGTAATCGCCGGGGTGGCGGGTGGCATTGATCAGGTCGATCAGGTAGCGGTCGATGGCAGGTGAGACCTGTACCGCGCTGACTTCCTTGCGAGCGGCGAAGATCACCTCCTGCGCCAGATTGAAACCCTGGGTGACGGAGCTGTCGACGGCCTGTTCTTCCGCACGCAGCAGGCGCAACACCTGGCTTTCATCATCGGCGCTGGGGTAGTCGAGGAGGATTTTCATCACGAACCGGTCCATCTGCGCTTCCGGCAACGGGTAGGTGCCTTCCTGCTCGATGGGGTTCTGGGTCGCGACCACGATAAACAGCTCGGGCAGTGCATGACTGGCGCCAGCCACGGTGATTTGCCGCTCTTCCATGGCTTCGAGCAGGGCGGCCTGGACTTTGGCCGGGGCGCGGTTGATTTCATCGGCAAGGATCAGGTTGCCGAACAGCGGGCCGGGCTGGAAGCGGATCTGGTTCTGCCCATCCACCTGGTGCAGGACCTCGGCCCCGGTGATGTCCGAGGGCAGCAGGTCGGGGGTGAACTGGATCCGGCTCATTTTTGCGTCCAGGTGCCTGGCCAGGGCCTTGACCGTGCGGGTCTTGGCCAGCCCCGGAAGGCTTTCCAGCAGCAGGTGACCGTTGGCCAGCAGGCCCAGGAGGATCTGCCGGATAACCTGGTCCTGGCCCAGCACGCTTTCGGCGATGCTGGCTTGCAGGGCGTTTAGATCGTTGAGCGCTGTCATCACAATCGTCCTTGAGGCAAGGGATCACCAGGGTGCGGCGACCACGATGTACTGCACGGAGCTGCCGACGTAATGCGGCTGGTACCAGGTCGGCCCGCAATGCTGGTAGGCCACGCCATTGGCGACGACCGACACGCAGTCCACCGGCACGCTGTTGACCCGTGTACCGATGGCCAGGACCGTGGCGGTGGTGGCGCCAATCACGGCGGCCGTAGCCCAGGGGTGATACCAGTCATCTGGCGGCGGTGGTGGTGGCGGAGGCGGGGGCGGCATCGGATAGGGATGCGGCCCAGGCCCCGGATAAGGTTGTGGGTGTGGCCCCGGCGGTGGCGGAGGATGTGGCTGCGGCCCCGGATAAGGGTGTGGCCCCGGTTGTGGGTGCGGCTCAGGATGGGGCGGCAGTGGCCGGGGAGCCGGCATGGGGTGGGGCGGCGGCGGATGGAAGCCGCCACCACCATGGGGCACCACGAATGTCCGTGCGCCACCGCCGCCACGCATCTGCCAGGCCTGGGCGGCCAGCGGGTCGAACAGCGTCAGCAGCAAACTGGCGGTGAGCACCGCTGCCGTGGGCTTCATGGCTGGGCTCCTGCGGGGGCCAGGGGGATTGCCCGGGCGCCGGCCGGTGGGGTGAACTCAAAGTCCTGATCGTTGCTCGGGGCGTCGAGTTGCCAGCGGTAGTCAACGCTGTGGCGTGGCTGTTCGGCGCTGTCGCGGCGGCTGATCACCAGGCGGCACGGCAGTGGCTGCGGGCCCTGGCGAATCCACAGTTGCCAGTCGATATCCGGTTGCCGGTACGCATAGTGATCGCACACCTGGCCGTCGAGGGTTTGCTGATCGATCCACAGGGCATCACTCAGGCCTGCGACCTTGGCGGTATTGGCGTCCCAGCGGAACAGGTCGGCCAGGGGCAGTTCGATGCCGTAGCGCTCGCTCAATTGCGCGAGCAAGCTGGCGATGTCCGTGGGGGCGGCTTGTTCGGTGAAGTAACCGCTGCGGCTGTCGTAAAGGGTAAAGCGCTGGCCGTTGTAGAACAGGCTGCGGCGGTTGCCATCGCGTTCGACCTGTACCCGCAATTTATCGGGCCGCCTGGCCAGCAGGTGAGTCCGGTGGTTGAACTCGATGACCTGGCCGTTCTCCAGGACCTGGTCGGTGCGGCTGTCGGCGTCGATACGCAACTGCTGCAAACCACGCAGGTAGCTGCCCATCTGCTCCAGGGCAGCCAGGGCCTTGGGCTCCAGTTCAGCGGCCACGGCGCCACCGCTGACGAGCAGCAAGCCAAGCAGTACCCGGTGTATGCGATGAAAGCGCAACATGGCTTACCTCACTGGGGCGATTACCACACGTATTGCATGCGCAAGGTCCAGGTGTTCACGTCTGGCGAACCGCGTCGCTCGGCAATCGTGTCGGAATAGGCCAGCAGCCCACCGAACTGCGGCGTGAGCATAAAACCGAGACTGGCCCCCAACAGGCCGTTTTCCTGCTTGTTGTCCTGCCAGATGCCGTCGATCTTGCTTTCGCCGCCACGGCTGTAGGTGGCATCCAGCGACGCCCAAAGCGCGCGGTTGATGGTGTAGCTGTAGTGGCCCTCGATGGCGTACAGCGGCTTTTGTTCCAGCTTGCTGTTGCCGTGGTACTCGTCGTTGTCGCCAAACAGCGAGACCCAGGTATTGATCTCCAGCCAGGTGGGGCCGAACGGCGTGCCGAAACCCAGCTCCGGCTTGACCACCCAGCGGTTGGCGCCGATGTTGATCACGCGGTCCTTGTCATAGTCGCCAGTCGGCACAGTGAGCCACACGGCGCCGGTGAGGAAGGTTTCGGGTTTCCAGTTGGCAAACTCCGCAGCGGTCAGCGCCGGGCCGCCGAAGATATTGTGCGCGAACACCACCTGGGCATCGCCCATTCCGCCGTTGTGCTTGGTGCCATCGAAGAAGCGCGCGTTGTCGAAGGATGCCGAAACGTCGGCATAGGGTTGGATAAGCTGGATGGCACTGTTGCGCCCGTCGATGCCGAACGAGCGGGCGTAACGCAACAGATACACATCGGCGTTGAGCGACAAACCATCGATCGGCAACGTGGTGTCGATGGGCGTGTTGGTGTCGACCCGGTTGTAGTAACCGAACAGCATATTCAGGTCGGTGGGGGTGTTCTGCCAATCCCTGGCGTTGTCGGCAAACCCCATCCCTGGCATCAGCGCCAGCGTGGCGGTAGCGAATGCACTCAGTTGACTGCGTGAAACCATGGCTCTACTCCTTGTTCCGGCCTGATGTCAGGGATAGTTGGGCGGTTATTTCACCGGGGTCAGCGCCGGTAGCTTCCACTGGCCGTTACCCACCTCAGGCTTGGGCAGGTAAATGCGCAGGATCGCGTAGAACGGGCCGGGGGGCGCCGGCAGCCAGTTGCTTTGTTCGGCTTTCGGGGGCTCGTGGTGCTGGACCTTGAGGGTCAAGCCTCCATCGGCATCAAGCTTGAGCTCGGGCAACATCCGCGAGTTGATCAGGTAGCGTTTCTTGTGGTTGGCCACCAGTAGCTTGTTTTTGCCGTTGTACAGGGTCAGCGACCAGAACGCGTCGGCGGGCGGCAACTGGTCCTTGGCGAAATGCAGCGTGTAGCTGTGCTTCGCACCGTTGGCCGGCTTGCCCTCACTGTCGACGAAGTAGCCCATGTAGGCTGCTTCATCGGTGGAGTTGCCAAAAATTCCCATGTCGGCACCGGCGTAGCGGTACAGGTAGTTGTTTTTCAGGTGATCGCGGCTGCCGAACAGATCGCCGCTGGTGATTTGATGGGTGTCGACTTTGTCCTTTTTAAAAGTCGCGAACTCGGCCTTGCCATCGGCGATGCCATCTTCCAGGGCCTTGCGTTGTTCGGCGCTGAGCTGCGCGACCTTGAACGGCGCACCGGGGGCGATACCGATCTTGGCAAAGCGTGCCAGCAGGTCTTTTTCACTGTCCTGGGGCGCCGCGAAGGCCAGCATGAAGTTCAGGTAGCGGAACAGTTGCGGGCTGTCGCTCATGTCGGCGACCGGCTTGGGCCATTCGATCTTCGGCACCTTGGCAGGTGCGGCCTGTTTGACGTAGCTGCTCAGGGGCTGGACCTTGTAGCCGCTCTGGATCTGCTTGACCTTGGCCAGGTCCTTGTCGTCGAACAACTGGGTGCGATACAGCGCATAGGCAATATTGCCTTCACTGTAGACCACACGGTCCACATCCACCGGCTGCTGGCCCTTCCAGTCGGGCCCGGCGACCATGTAGTGCCCGCCATTGTTGCCGGTGCTGCGGGTGCCCAGGTAGGCGAAGTTCTGGGTATAGAGGTCGATCAACTGCACGGAGTAGTAACGGCTGTCCTCGATTTTCGGCAGGGTCAGCACCACCGGTTCACGGCGCAGGTCCAGCCAGACAAAGGAGTAGGGCGTGTCCGAATTGGGGGTGACGAATGCCGTGTCCTTGGGCGTGAAAACCTTGGCGGTATTGCCGATTTTATTGAACAGCGCCTTGAAGTTGACGCCGCCCTTGTCCACCGCCTGGGTGTAGAGGGTCTTGTACATTTCCACCACCGGGAAGCCATACAGATAGGCTTCCTTGGCAATGGCCCGGGCTTCGCTGGGGGTGGCGGTAAAGTCCGCCCAGGCGCCGGTGCTCAGCACTATCGAGAGGCTCGCCAACAGCAGGCGCGTCGGTTTTCCAATCATGTTGGTGCGTCCTTTAATACGTCAGGGAACAAAGGTGATGTCGTCGAGCTTCCAGCGCTTGTCAAAGTACGCCTCGGTAGGGCCGTACAAGCGGAAGTAGCTGAACCAGTGTTTACCCGGCAGAGTTTGCACCCAGTTGTTCTCGAAATCTTTTGGTGCTGTGGGGCCAAAGTACAAATCCACCGAGCCGTCGGGATTTTTCTTCAGGTCCTGGCGTGAGGACAGGTCGGCCTTGCGTTGTGGGTTGTCGATCAGGCAGCGGCTGTCGATGTCGTACACGGTCATTGACCAGAACTGCTTGGCCGGTGGGTTGGCGGCCACGTGGAGTTTGTAATGCTTGGCGCCGTCCAGCCATTGGCCCTTCTGGTCGGTGTAGGCACCGAGGTAGGTCTGGCCCAGGCCAGGGGTCTTCGAGACCATGCCCTTGGTGTTGGTCACGGCTTCATAGAACCAGGCCGTGCGCTCCCACAATTGGTCGTAGAAGGCCACGCGCTGCGATGGCTCGGCGATGTTCAGCACGATGTCCCATTGGCGATCAGGCCAGTACTGGGCCTGGGGGAAACGCTTGGCGAAGGTGTTGGCCTTGGCTATCAGCTCGCCCATTTGCGCGCCTTGCTCCAGGGCCTGGCGCTGGTGTTCGTTGGGGTTGAGCGGCTGGCCCTTTTCGATGCCGAGGCTGGCCAGCATGGCCATGTAGAAACGGTCGCGCTCGTTGACCGGTTCCTTCTGGATGATCCCGTGCAGCCGCTCCCAGTACGCCATACCGCGTGGCTGGGTGCCAGACCAGGATTTGCCTGCGGGCGACAGCAGGCGGGTTTTACCGGGTGTGGCACGCTGGGCGTAGGGGTACATCTTGAATTGCTCGACCAGAGCCTTGCCTTTGGCAGGATCGGGGTCGAGGACGCGAAAACCCACCAGCACATTCATGGTTTCAGATTTGGCCAGGTAATACTTACCCGCATCGGCCGGTGGTTCGTGACCTGGCGGCAGGACCAGGTACTTGCCGCCCTTGCCTTGGTCCGGACCGGTCTGGCCCATGTCGATGATCGCCCGTTGCCAGAAGTCGCCAATGCCGCCGGCGGTCGGCCCTGGGGGCAACTCGATCACCAGCGGGCCGGTCTCGTTGAGGTCGACAAACCCCAGGATATACGGGGTGGTGGCATTGGCGGTGATCACCCCGAGTTTGTCTTCGTAGGTGTCGAGCACCATCAGGTCGCCACTTCGCGCCCCCAGCTTGGTGCTGAATTCGTCCTGCCATTGGGCGTAGGACACCAGTGGCAGTGCCCAGAGAAAACTCTGGGTAGCCTGCTGGAAATCCAGTTCGCCATACAGCTTGGCGATCTCACTGTGGGCTGGCAGCTCACCTTCCATGGTGATCGGGCCGATGCGGGTGTCGAGGGTTTGGGCGTGCGCACCCGGGCTGATGGCCAGGGCGAGCAGACTGACAACAGCGCTACGAAGCAACAGACCCATGGTCAATATCCTTATTTGCCAAAAGTGACGTTGATGCCTGCGAACAGGGTGAACTGCGGCAACCCATCGCCTTTGCGCGCTACCGTCCACTGCGGCTCGATAAATGCGTTGAGAATATTGCTGCCGGCTTTCCATGCCTTGCCTGCACCGAGCCCGATGGGGATGTAGTGGGTGTCGTTCTTCAGGTCAAAGGTCCAGGTGCCGGTGGAGCGCAGGTACCAGCCCTTGGGCAGGTTATGGATGATGAACGGTTGGAAAGTGGCACTTTCCACGTGCGCCCGATCCCGATCGCCGGCAAACGAGCTCTGGTACTGCACCAGTGCGCCCAGCAGGCCACGGGGCGACGCGTCGATGGCGATGGCGGCCAGGCCTGCCTGCCATTTGCCTGTGCCCAGTTCATCGTGCTCGGCGGTGGGCGCGGTTATCTGCGGGCCGATGCCCAACTGCACGCCATCGGTCTTGAGCAGGAAAATATCGAACAGGTTCAGGTCGCCGATACCGGTGCTGTAGCCACTGTGTGGATCAGGTCGGGTACTCAGGGGCAGGGTGGCGCGCAGCAGTTGCGGCACACCGATAAAGTCTGATGGGGCAATGGGCAGCGTGCCGCGCAACAACAGGTCATTGGTATGGGCATCGCTGTCGTACAACTTGGGGGTGTAGTAGTCCTGCAGGTTGGCCCCCGGTGCCAGGTTGAGCGGGTTATTGCTCTTGTTCGCTGTGTCGGCGTTATCGGCCTGGGCAGAAAACGCGGGCAACAGTAGAGCGGCCAACATAAATGCTGGAAGTCGCGCTGGCGTGAACATCATGCTTCCCCAGTTCCTTGGTCACTGACCCGATAGCGCTTTGTATGGGCTGCCGGTGGTCCTTATTCGAAAATCTGTAGGACGTGTCGTTAGAAGCTAGCAGCTAAATTCAGACTCGCTAGTCATTCGAATGAATTAGTGACTTTGTGTGGGGGCAATCACGGTTTTTTGGAGGGGGTGTCAGGGGCGCAGCTATCAGCGACTCCCCAGCATGCCTTTGACTTTATCGCGCAGTTGATCGATGGAGAATGGCTTGGCAATCATTTGCACGCCCGCGGGCAAGTCGATGTTTTCGGCATAGCCACTGGCAAGCAAGATGGGTAGGGTTGGGCGCAGTTCTCGGGTTTTTTCCGCCAGTTCCTTGCCATTCATACCCGGCAAGCCCCAGTCGGTCATCATCAGGTCGATCACTTTTGCGCTGTCTTCTATGAATGCCTGCGCAGCTTCGGCGTGTTCAGCCTCCAGCACCTTGAACTCCAGTTCTTCGAGCACATCGACGATCAGCATGCGCACGATGGCATCGTCTTCGACTACAAGGATGGTGGATTCACCGGACATAATGAGGGTTCCCAAGAAGTGGAGGTACAGGTCTTGATCAGCTGAAAGACCATCCTCTAATGAGTCGCGTCGATCCCGGCAAGTTCCCGAAACGGTGCGGGCATTGTGCCGATAATCAGGCGCAATGTCCTGGGTGTGTCGTTGAAATACGGTAGAAACATAGCCGTCGTCGTCGATTTTGGGGCAAACTTCCGGTTTTTCCGTACTTGGCCAAGGCACGCCCATGACTCCCGCTTCGTCAGTCGATGAAAACAGCTTCCGCAAACTCTTGAGCCGCAACGTGGCGTTGCCGCTCGGTGTGGGAGTGCTCAGCGCGGTGTTTTTCGTGTGCCTGATCACCTACCTGTTGTCGGTGATCCAGTGGGTGGAGCATACGGACCGAGTGATCAACAACCTCAATGAAACCGCGAAACTGACGGTTGACCAGGAAACCGGCATGCGTGGTTTCCTGATCACCGGGGACGAGCATTTCCTCGATCCCTACGAAGTGGCCAAGCCACGGATCATTGCCGATTTGCGCAATTTACAGGCTCTGGTGGCGGATAACCCCCAGCAAGTGGAGCGCCTCAAGCGTCTGGAGTCGTTGCAGCTGGAGTGGAACAACTACGCCCAGACGATGATTGACCTGCAACGCCAGAACGGCGATTACCGTGGCGCAGTGAAAGCCGGGCGGGGCAAGCGCCTGACCGATGAGATCCGCAAGGAATACGATGCAGCGATTGCGATGGAGCAGCAGTTCCGGCTCGATCGTAATGAGGACGTGACCCGCACCACTGTGCTCAGCGTGACGCTTTACTTGCTGTTTGTGCTGGGCCTGAGTGGTTTCCTGGCCTATGCAGGCAGAAAAAATCTACTTGTTCTTTCAGACAGTTACAGCGCCAACCTGGCATCGCAAATGAAGATCGCCAAGCGCCTGGAACAGCAGGCCTGGCTGCGCAACGGCCAGACCGAATTGGCTGAACAGGTGCTCGGCCAACTGACGCTGAACCTGCTGGGGCGCAATATCCTGCAATTCTGTGCCCAATACATGGGTTCGGTGGTGGCTGCACTGTATGTGCGTGAAGAACACGGCGGTCTCAAGCGCGTGGCCGCGTATGGCTTCTCCCGGGAGCAGGAGCAGCAGGAACAGGCGATCTACCGCGACGAGGGAATTGTTGGCCAGGCCGCTCAGCAGCACCGCTTGATTCGCCTGGACGATGTGCCGGTGGACTATTTCAAGGTCAGCTCCGGCCTGGGTGAGGGTGCACCGCGCAGCGTGCTGGTGGTGCCGACCAGCGATGATGATCGGGTCAATGGGGTGATTGAGCTGGGCTTCTTGCGCCCGCTGGACGAGCGTGATGTGGAACTGCTGGAACTGATTGCCGGCAATATCGGCACCTCCATTGAAGCCGCGCGCTATCGCCAGCGGTTGCAGGAAGTGCTGGCCGAGACCCAGCAACTCAATGAAGAGCTGCAAGTGCAGCAGGAAGAGCTCAAGACCGCCAACGAGGAACTGGAAGAGCAGTCACGCATCCTCAAGGAATCCCAGGCTCACCTGGAAACCCAGCAGGCGGAGCTGGAACAGACCAACGAGCAATTGGCCGAGCAGACCCAGGTCCTCGCCGACCAGCGCGATGCCATGGACCGCAAGAACGTTGAACTCAACCGCGCCCAGGTCGAGCTGGAGGACCGCGCCGATGAGTTGCAGCGCTCCAGCAAGTACAAGTCCGAGTTCCTCGCCAACATGTCCCATGAGTTGCGCACGCCGCTCAACAGTTCGCTGATCCTGGCCAAGTTGCTGGCGGAGAACTCCGAGGAAAACCTCAGCGCCGAACAAGTCAAGTTTGCCGAGTCGATCTACTCGGCCGGCAACGATCTGCTCAACCTGATCAATGACATCCTGGATATTGCCAAGGTTGAGGCTGGCAAGCTCGATATGCGCCCGGAAAACACCAGCGTCGCACGCCTGGCCGATGGTTTGCGCGGGATGTTCGAGCCATTGGCGGCGGATCGCAAGCTTGGATTCCAGGTGGAGGTTCAGGCCGGTGCGCCGCTGATGTTGTTCACCGACCGCCAGCGCCTGGAGCAGATCCTCAAGAACCTGCTGTCCAATGCAGTCAAGTTCACCGAGAAGGGCCAAGTCAGCCTGACCATTTCCCGCCAGCCGGGGGAGGGCATTGCCTTTACCGTGCGCGACTCGGGTATCGGTATCGCCCCGGACCAGCAGGAAAGCATCTTTGAAGCCTTCCGCCAGGCCGATGGCACCACCAACCGTCGTTATGGCGGTACCGGTCTCGGGCTGTCCATTTCCCGCGACTTGGCCACCTTGCTGGGCGGCTATATCAACGTCACCAGTGAGCCGGGCCAGGGCAGCATCTTTACCCTGGTGCTGCCGGAGCAGTACGTTGAACGCGATGAAGACGCGCCCGCCATCGAGCGTCCGCGCGCAGCCATGATTGCCCCGGCGCCTGTGAAGCCAATCAAGGTGTCGCCATTGCCGGTGGCCGACGAAGCGTTGATCCCGCGCTTTGCCGACGACCGCGAGCAAGCCCCATTCACTACCCGCTGCATCCTGGTGGTGGAAGACGAGCCGAACTTTGCGCGGATCCTCTTCGACCTGGCCCATGAGCTGGGTTATCACTGCCTGGTGGCCCACGGTGCGGACGAGGGCTACACCCTGGCCGAACAGTACCTGCCCGATGCGATCCTGCTGGACATGCGCCTGCCGGACCACTCTGGTCTCACTGTGCTGCAACGCCTCAAGGAGCACGCCCAGACCCGGCATATTCCGGTGCATGTGATTTCCGTCGAGGACCGTGTCGAAGCCGCCATGCACATGGGCGCCATCGGTTATGCCGTCAAGCCCACCACCCGCGAAGAGCTCAAGGACGTGTTTGCGCGCCTGGAAGCCAAGTTGACGCAGAAGGTCAAACGCATCCTGCTGGTGGAAGACGACGATTTGCAGCGCGACAGCATTGCCCGCCTGATCGGCGACGAAGACATCGAAATCACCGCCGTTGGTTTCGCCCAGGAGGCCCTGGATCTGCTGCGCAGCACGGTATACGACTGCATGATCATCGATCTCAAGTTGCCGGACATGCTCGGTAACGAGTTGCTCAAGCGCATGGCCACCGAGGACATCTGTTCGTTCCCGCCGGTGATTGTCTATACCGGGCGCAACCTGACCCGGGATGAAGAGGCGGAACTGCGCAAGTATTCGCGTTCCATCATCATCAAGGGTGCCCGCTCACCTGAACGGTTGCTGGACGAAGTGACACTGTTTTTGCACAAAGTCGAATCCCAGCTGTCCCAGGAGCGGCAGAAGATGCTCAAGACCGCCCGCAGCCGAGACAAGGTCTTCGAAGGCCGCAAGGTGTTGCTGGTGGACGACGATGTACGCAACATTTTCGCCCTTACCAGCGCCCTGGAACACAAGGGGGCGATTGTGGTGATTGGCCGTAATGGTCGTGAAGCCATCGAAAGACTCAATGAAGTCGAGGACATCGACCTGGTGTTGATGGACGTGATGATGCCGGAGATGGATGGCTACGAGGCGACCGCCTTGATCCGCCAGGACCCGCGCTGGCGCAAGTTGCCGATCATTGCGGTGACGGCCAAGGCGATGAAGGACGATCAGGAGCGCTGCCTCGCTGCGGGCTCCAACGATTACCTGGCCAAGCCCATCGACCTGGACCGGCTGTTCTCGCTGATTCGAGTGTGGTTGCCCAAGATGGAACGCATTTAAGTGGAAATACACTAAGTGGATCGAAGTACTGATATTGAACTGCGCTTGCTGATCGAGGCGATTTACCTCAAGTACAGCTATGACTTTCGTGACTATTCCGGGGCTTCGGTCAAGCGTCGCGTGGCCCATGCCTTGCGCCAGTTCGACTGCAAGACGATTTCGGCGTTGCAGGAGCGGGTGCTGCACGATCCCACGGCGTTCATGCAGTTGCTGCAGTTCCTGACCATCCCGGTCAGCGAGATGTTTCGCGACCCGTCGCACTTCCTGGCGATTCGCCAGGAAGTGGTGCCTTTGCTCAAGACTTACCCGTCGATCAAGATCTGGATCGCCGGTTGCAGCACCGGAGAAGAAGTGTATTCCATGGCCATTTTGTTGCGCGAGGAGGGTTTGCTCGAACGCACTATCATCTATGCCACCGATATCAACCCCAACTCCCTGGACAAGGCCAAGCAGGGGATTTTTTCCCTGGAAAACGTCCGTGCCTATACCCACAATTATCAGCAGGCCGGTGGGAAACAGTCGTTTGCCGACTACTACACCGCGGCCTACGATTACGCGATCTTTGACAAGACGCTGCGGGAAAACGTGACGTTTGCCGACCATAGCCTGGCAACCGACAGTGTGTTCTCGGAAACACAATTGATTTCATGTCGTAACGTTCTGATTTATTTCAATAAAAAGTTGCAGGATCGAGCGTTTGGACTGTTTCATGAGTCGCTGTGCCATCGCGGATTCCTGGTGTTGGGCAGTAAGGAAACCCTGGATTTTTCCGCCTACAGCAAACAGTTCGAACCCCTGGTCAAGCAAGAACGGATCTACCGCAAATCATGAATGAAACTGCTGCCAGCCTGGCGCGTGTGTCGGGTGTCCAAGCCATTGTCGTTGGCGCATCAGCCGGAGGGGTCGAGGCGTTGTTGAGCATTTTTGGTGCCTTGGCGCCAGGGTTCAGCCTGCCGATCATCGCCGTGCTGCACCTGCCGGATGAGCGCCGCAGCCAGTTGGCCGAGGTGTTTGACCGGCGCGTGGCGATGACGGTGGTGGAAGCACGGGACAAGGAGCAGATCCAGCCCGGTACACTCTACTTTGCGGGCCCTGGCTATCACTTATCAGTGGAACACGACCGCAGCCTGTCGCTGAGCCAGGAAGAGCGCGTTCATCACTCGCGCCCGGCCATTGATTATCTGTTTGAGTCTGCTGCCGACGCCTATGGCCCGAACCTGCTGGCAATCCTGCTGACCGGTGCCAACCAGGACGGTGCGCGGGGCCTGGCCCACGTCAAACAGCGTGGCGGCATCACCGTGGTGCAGGACCCTTCGGATGCGCGAGTGGACGTAATGCCCAAGGCGGCCCTGGCGCTGCATACACCTGACCACATCCTTACCTTGAGCCGCATTGGCGATTTGCTGGCTTCCCTGGAATCTTCCCCATGTTAAGTACTATCCAGGCCAAACTGCTGATCGTCGACGATCTGCCGGAAAACCTGCTGGCCCTTGAAGCGCTGATCAAGCGCGAGGACCGTCAGGTCTACAAGGCCTTGAGTGCCGACGAGGCCTTGTCGCTGCTGCTGGAGCACGAGTTCGCCATGGCGATTCTCGACGTGCAGATGCCCGGCATGAATGGCTTCGAGTTGGCCGAAATGATGCGCGGCACCGAAAAGACCAAGAACATCCCGATCGTGTTTGTCAGCGCGGCAGGCCGTGAGCTCAACTATGCCTTCAAGGGCTACGAGAGCGGCGCGGTGGACTTCCTGCACAAGCCGCTGGATATCCATGCGGTCAAGAGCAAGGTCAATGTATTTGTCGACCTGTTTCGCCAGAGCAAGGCCATGAAGTTGCAGGTCGAAGCCCTGGAGCAGAGTCGGCGCGAGCAGGAACTGTTGCTCAACCGCCTGCAGGCGACCCAGGCGCAACTGGAGCAGGCGGTGCGCATGCGCGATGACTTTATGTCTATCGTCGCCCACGAGGTGCGTACGCCCCTCAACGGCCTGATCCTGGAAACCCAGTTGCGCAAGATGCACCTGGCCCGGGACAACGCCGCCGCCTTTACCCTGGACAAGATGCACGCCATGGTCGACCGCGACGAACGGCAGATCCAGAGCCTGATCCGCCTGATCGAGGACATGCTCGACGTGTCGCGGATCCGCACCGGCAAGCTGTCGATCCGCCCCGGGCATTTTGACCTGGCGAACCTGGTGCGCAACCTGCTGGAGAACTTTGCCCCGCAAGTGGCGGCAGCCGAATCGTCGGTGCAACTGGATGCGCCCCAGCCGGTAGAGGGTAACTGGGATGAATTTCGCATTGAGCAAGTGGTTTCCAACCTGTTGACCAACGCCCTTCGCTACGGTGCCAAGAGCCCGGTGGATGTCCGAGTGTATGTTGAACATGAGGAGGCGCGGGTTGAAGTGCAGGACCGCGGGATTGGCATCAGCGAAGACAATCAGAGGCGAATTTTCCAGCAGTTCGAGCGGGTGTCTGCCAACCATGCGGTGGCAGGGCTTGGCCTGGGTCTGTTTATTTCCGAGCAGATTGTGGCGGCCCACGGTGGCACTATTGAAGTCGAGAGCCGGATAGGCGAGGGCGCATTGTTTCGAGTGTGCCTGCCCCTGGGACCTGGGGCGTGAAATCAATCGTCGCCCTGACGCAACCTCTGCGTGACCCGATGGTCGTAACAGCAGCAATTGACCGGACAAAGGCTTCCCATGAGTGAAGATGCACAAGATGTTGTACTGATCGTCGAGGATGACGAGTCGATCATGTTCGTGCTGGGCGAGTACCTCGCAGGCCTGGGGTATCGGGTACTCAAGGCGGTCGACGGCGAGCAGGCTTTTGAAATCCTCGCCTCCAAGCCGCACCTGGACTTGATGGTCACCGACTATCGTCTGCCTGGCGGGATTTCCGGGGTGCAGATTGCCGAGCCGGCGATCAAGTTGCGGCCTGAGTTGAAGGTGATCTTTATCAGCGGGTACCCGCAGGAGATCCTCGACTGCAACAGCCCGATCACGCGTAATGCACCGATCCTGGCCAAGCCATTTGATCTGGATACGTTGCAAGAACATATCCAAAGATTGCTGGCCTGAGCATTTGACAGTAACCGTGGGGGATCAGGCTGTTGCAGAGCTTGATCCCCGGCCTGAGCAAGACCTACTTGGCCAGCGCAGTTCGCGTCAACGGTAAGGCACTACTTACATCCTTTTATATTTTTCATTGAACCAAGTTTCTGTACTGGGCGACTCAAGAACTAACTCTTTAAAATAGTCTTTCTTAAGTGATTTTGCGGTGCTGTCCGGAAAAGTTCTATCTATCGGAGATGGATAGGCTCACATGGTGCATTGTTTTTCTATTGGATATTTTGTGTTGGAGATGTCCTGGCTTAATACTTGAGGCAGTTAAATGATTGAGGTCATCTATGATTGATTCCAGTACTGCTATTTCCTTTTTAGGTTATTCTTTATTCTCAGATGCTGGCCCAGTACAACACGCTTTACGTAAAAAGCGTGCACCCGCCAGCCCCGATAGAATCCCTCAGAGTCTTGCCACAAACCCCGCCGAAACGGCGATGGCAGAACTTTACGCGCAAGGGAAACTCTGAAAAAGACTTTCTGATTTGGCAAAATACCGCGACCCCACCCACCG